>JAGRBY010001357.1 GCA_020433835.1 Anaerolineae bacterium
GGGCACGGGCGTCCCGCGTCCGCAGGACGGCACACCGGCCAGCGGCGGCTAACCGCCTCCGCCGACGCTGACCAACCCAGCGGGGGACGGCCTGCCCGAGCGGCGGCCGTCCCCCGCTTCTTCGTGCGCCGTGCTCTGTCGGGTCAGCCAGAGGCCCGTTGGATAAGCCAGAGGCCGCCGGGTGAGCCAGAGGATCGAGCGGCGTAGGCTGGCCCTCTCGCCGCGCGCGTTCCGTGCGAGGGGCTCGGGAGGACGACGGGGTTGGCCAACGAGCGCATGGGCCTCAACGCCACGTGGGCGATGGCCGTCGGCGGCATGGTCGGCGGGGGCATCTTCTCCGTGCTCGGCGTCGTCATCGACCGCTCCGGGTCGCTGGCCTGGGCCGCCTTCCTCGTCGGCGGCATCCTCGCGCTGGCGACCGGGGACTCCTACGTCCGCCTCGCCCGCCACTTCGAGGAAGGCGGCGGCGCGTTCACCTACCTGCGCCGCTCGGGGATGCCTCGGATCGCCGGGGGCGTCTCCTGGATGCTCATCGTCGGCTACGTGCTGACGATCTCCGTCTACGCCTTCACGTTCAGCCACTACGCCGCCGGCGAAGTCGGCCTCGGGCCGGCCGGCACGCGCGCCCTC
>JAGRBY010001358.1 GCA_020433835.1 Anaerolineae bacterium
TTGGGGTTAATTCTCAACACGTTCTCCAGACAATGCCGGCGCTGAACATCAGAATCGAAGCAAGCCGACAGCCAGAGCCAGGCTTGTTCATTCTGGCCATCGGCCTTCAAGATGCTGGCCAGGATAGGGCGGGCTTGTTCTTTATCGCCGGATTTGATGAGGGCAATTGGCTGCTTAAGTTCGGACATGTCAACCTGCCGTCGGCTAGTGCTGAATCCATTCAACGTAGGGCTTTATCGGATCAAGCAGTCCGGGCCATTTCTGCCGGTATGAGATATAGACTTGTTCCCTTGCGCGGGCTAAGGTCATATAAAATTTAAGCCGCTGTCGGCTTTGGTCCTCATTCCAATCCAGCCCCACGGTGCGTTCAGACATCCCTTCGATTTCTGGTATAAAGATAGCCCTATATTCCAGGCCGGTTTGCTTCTTCGTTTCAAAGCACTGTACGCCGTAAGGTAAGACAGATCGGAAATTCCTCAGAACGTAAGTCTTGTCGTGAAGTACCCCAACCTCTTCAGGGCGTAGCCCTTCTTTTTCGATAAGATACTTTACCCGTTGGCAAATAAAGGATTGCTCATCTTGGGCCGATGAAAACCTGTGGACTTGGGGCTTTGGCCCATCTCGAAGCGCA
>JAGRBY010001359.1 GCA_020433835.1 Anaerolineae bacterium
CTGCTGGCCGTGACCCAGGGGGCGGTCGAACCGGCCAAGTTTATTGTCCTGGAACACCGGCCCGACGGCGTCGATACCGGAGCCGGGCCGGTGGTATTGGTTGGGAAAGGCGTGGCCTTTGATACGGGCGGTTACTCATTGAAGCCGGCGGCCAGTATGGTCGGCATGAAGGGGGATATGGGCGGCGCGGCGGCGGTCATCGGCGCGATGCGGAGCGTGGCTCAGCTCAAACTGCCGCTGCACGTGGTTGGACTGATACCGACGGTGGAAAACGTGGTCAGCGCCACCGCCTACAAACCCAACGATGTCTTTATCGCCAAAAACGGGGTCAGTGTCGAGATCATCAGCACCGACGCCGAAGGCCGCTTGCTGCTGGCAGACGCGCTCTGCTACGCCGGCAGCCTGAAGCCGGCCGTAGTCATCGACGTGGCCACCCTGACCGGCGGCAAAATTGTGGCGCTGGGCAATCGAACCAGCGCGCTGTTTGTCACTGATGATTTGCTCTGCCAACTGCTGCTGGCCGCCGGCCAAAAAACCGGCGAACCCCTATGGCGCATGCCGCTCGATCCGGCCTACGACGCCCAACTCAAAAGCGACATAGCCGATGTCAAAAACACCGGCGGGCGACTG
>JAGRBY010000135.1 GCA_020433835.1 Anaerolineae bacterium
ATGGTTGGGGGTAAGCCCAATCAGATAGATGAACGTAAAGCCCAGGTTCATGAAAAAGGCTTAGAAGACTACATTACGTTTGTGGGGGCCGTTACTCCAGCCCAAACATTGGCCTATTTGGAAATGGCTCATATGCTGGTATCTCCCCGCACCGAAGGCTTATCAGTGCCTCTCAAAATATACACCTATCTTTGTTCAGGAAAGCCGATAGTTGCTACCAAATTGTTAGCGCATACGCAAATATTAAATGACAGCAATTCTATGTTAGTGGAACCTGAGCCGGAGGCCTTCGCAGAAGGCATAATAAAACTCATTCATAATCCTGAACTGGGCCGAAGTCTGGGAATGGAAGGTCAAGTTATCGCCAAAAAGAAATATAGCCCAGAAAATTACTTTAATCGCTTAAAACAAGTTTATCAAGCTTTGTAATAGCCCGTTTTTACCCTACAGTTTCAAGTAAACTTTACTTAACGTATCGTCAACTCATTACAAAACTATCGAAGTCAATCTCCTGAAGGGATTACGAAAACATGTGTGGTATTTGTGGTTACATCTCATTAGACACCGATAACGCAGTGAGCGAATCTGTCCTTAAACATATGTGCCGGACAATGCGCCATCGCGGGCCGGATGATGAAGGCTACTATGTTGATGCCAACGCCGGCATTGGAATGCGCCGATTAAGCATTATCGACTTATCAACTGGGCATCAGCCTATTACCAATGAAGATGGTTCGCTTTGGATCGTTTTCAACGGCGAAATCTACAACTACCGAGAGATACGTAATCGCCTTGAAAGCAAAGGGCACCGCTTTTCAACCCAAACCGATACCGAAGTTATTGTTCACGCATACGAAGAGTATGGCGAAGAGTGTGTAACGCATCTTAATGGCATGTTCGGGTTTGCCATCTGGGACAAAAATCGCCAGCGTTTGTTCTTAGCCCGAGATCGGTTAGGCATTAAACCGATGTACTATTGGGTTTCTGGAGATCGATTGTACTTTGGTTCTGAACTTAAAGCAGTCATCGCCCATCCTGACGTGCCCAGAGAGCTGAACCCAATTGCGCTCAACCACTTCTTAACCTTAGAGTATATTCCTGCTCCGTGGACGATCTTAAAAGACGTAAAAAAACTACCGGCCGGTCACACCTTAACTTTCCAAAAAGGCAAGTGTGACATAAAACAGTATTGGGACATTGGCTATCAACAAATGCCAAAAACCGATGAAGAATGCATCGAGGCTTTAACCGCTTTAATTAAAGATGCCGTTAATTTGCGGTTAGTGAGCGATGTTCCCCTGGGTGCATTTTTAAGCGGCGGTATTGACTCAAGCACCATTGTCTCATTTATGAGCGAATTGATGTCGGAACCGGTAAAAACCTTTTCCATAGGCTTTGGCGATAGAACATACAACGAGCTGCCTTATGCCCGGGCTGTAGCCGCCCATTTTGGCACCGATCATTATGAAGAATTTTTAGAGCCCGATATCTTACCAATGGTCGAACGTCTGGTAGGCCATCTGGATGAACCGTTCGGCGATTTCTCCATCTTCCCCACGTATCTGGTATCAGAAGTAGCCCGCCGGCACGTTACCGTAGTTCTTTCCGGAGACGGCGGTGATGAACTGTTTGGCGGCTATGATACATACATAGCCCAAAGTTATGCGGATCGCTACTATCAATATCTACCACGTCCCATTCGCCAAGGTGTTTTGCCTGCCCTTCTCGATAAACTACCGCCTCAACCGGCCAAAAAAGGGCTAATTAACAAAGCCAAACGCTTTGTAGAAGGTGGCGCGCTGTCCCCATCATTACAGCACACCCGCTGGATGACCTTCATGAATGATAAAGACAAAAATCAGCTTTACAATTCTGATTTTCGTCTGGCAATGAACGGCAATACGCCCGCTGCACTTATTGAAAACTACTTTAGCCGCGTCAACCATCTCGATCCGCTAGCTCAACAACAATATGTCGATGTCAAAACCTATTTGGTCGATGACATTCTTACCAAAGTTGATCGGATGAGTATGGCCCCCTCCATAGAAGCGCGAGTACCGCTACTTGACCATCGTATTGTGGAGTTTGCCTTAAATCTACCGCCGCATTTGAAGATGAATTCGGGGCGAACAAAAGTTATCTTACGCAAAATTGTTGAAAATCGGCTGCCCGATGTTATCTTAAACAAACCCAAAGAAGGCTTCAGCATCCCCATAAAACACTGGCTCGGAGGTCCATTACATCCTTTAATGATGGATTTACTGTCACCGGATACTGTAAAACAACGCAATTATTTTCAGCCTCAGTGTGTGGCCGGCTGGATTGATGAACATCTAAACGGCAAAGCCAACCATAGTCATCGCCTCTGGGCATTGATGGTGTTTGAGTTGTGGCATCGCCAAGTACTTGATAATGTAAATGTTGCAGAAAAAGAGAGTGTTTAATCTATGAATTCTTTACTTACAGCAAGTCAATTGTCTCCTGTTGAACAAAAAAACAACCAGTTACTCCTTGAAAAAATACGGCTTTACTGGAACGAGCATATTCACGATTTGGAAATTGCTACCCAACCCATTGGCTCAGCCGGCTTCTTCAAAGAGCTTGATGCCTATCGATTCGACAAATTGCGCTACCTGCCTAAGGTAGTTGATTTTGCCGGCTACAAAAACCAAAATCTTCTCGAAGTAGGCTGCGGCGTTGGTATCGATCTGGTTCGATTTGCCGAAGGCGGCGCCAAAGTTACCGGCGTCGATTTAGCCGAAGTCTCGGTCGAGCTGGCCAAGAAAAACTTTGAGCAAAATCAATTACCCGCCAACTTACTGGTTATGAGTGGCGAAAGCCTCCAGTTCAAAGACAACAGCTTTGATGTGGTCTATGCCCATGGCGTTTTGCAGTATACGGCCAACGCTCAGCAAATGGTCAACGAACTCCACCGCGTGCTCAAGCCGGGCGGTCAGGCCATTATGATGGTCTACAACAGAATCTCTTGGCTCAACGGTCTCTCTAAACTGATGAAGGTTGATCTTGAACATGAAGACGCTCCTGTTTTGAGAAAATACTCAATTAGCGAGTTCAAAGGTCTGCTTAAACCGTTCAGCCAGGTTGATATTGTACCGGAACGTTTCCCGGTACCAACCAAATTACATCACGGCTTGAAGGCAACGTTATATAATAAGGTATTTGTAGGCACCTTTCAAGCGCTGCCGAAATCGGTAGTCCGGCCCCTCGGTTGGCACATTATGGCTTTTGCTCGCAAATAGTCAGTCTGTGACGCATTATGGAACGAAATGTAAATCAACTTACTGAAAAAGAATATGACGTGTTGGTGGTTGGCGGCGGCATCTATGGTGCAACTGTAGCCTGGGATGCCGCTCTGCGGGGTCTATCGGTGGCACTCATCGAGAAAAATGACTTTGCCAACGCAACTTCCTCCAACAGCTTAAAAACTGTCCACGGTGGGCTGCGTTACCTGCAAGATGCCGACATTGCTCTGGTACGCATGATGATTCACGAGCGCATGACGCTGATGCGGATAGCCCCGCATCTGGTTCACCCTCTGGGGTGCATTATGCCCACCTACAACAAGCTCATGAAGGCCAAGCCGGTTATGGCTGTCGCATTGGCCATCAACAATCTAATGTGCCTTGATCGTGGCTTGCCCGACCCCCAAAAACGTCTGCCTAAAGGGCATGTTGTTTCTAAGGAAGAATGCCTCAAAATTCTGCCGGGGCTGCGCAATGAAAAGCTCACCGGTGGAGCCATATGGCACGATGCGCAGATGTACAATTCAGAACGGTTGTGCCTCTCGTTTATCCTCTCGGCTGTGCAAAAAGGGGCTGTTGCTGCCAATTACGTAGAGGCTGTTGAGTTTTTGGGCAATCTCAAACGCGTTACCGGCGTCAAAGCTCGAGATCTGCTCACCGGCGACTCGTTCAAAATTCGAGCGAAGCTTGTTATCAACGCGGCCGGACCCTGGGTCAATAAGGTCATGGGCTTCCTCGAAGGCAACCGCACCAGCAAACCGGTGCAGTTATCCGTAGCGATGAACATGGTCACGCGCCAGTTCATTTCGGATTACGCGGCCGGTATACCCACCAAACCGACAGAGCCGGGAAAGAAGTCTCAACTCTTGTTTGTAGCGCCATGGCGCGAATACTCAATTGTTGGTACGAAACACGTTCACTTTGAAGGCCCACCTGAGGAATATTGTGTCAGCGAAGAGGAGATTCAGGCTTTCATTCGTGAAATTAATGGCGCTTATCCAGATGCTGCTTTAAAGCGTGAGGACGTTTACTTTGTTCACTGGGGCTTTCTGCCGGCTGAGGATAACAGCATTAATCCTGATGCTGTAAAACTTATTCGAGAAGGCGAAGTTCGCGATCATCGGCAGTTTGATGATGTCGAAGGGCTTATCAGCGTGGTTGGTGTCAAGTATACCTCAGCCCGCTATGTTGCTAAACAAGCGGTTGATCTGGCGGTTGAAATGCTGCATAAGCAAGTTGCCCCCAGCAACACCCATCAGACTCCAATTTTTGGAGGACAAATTGCGCATTTCGATGCTTATGTGAACCAAGAAATTGTGCAACAATCGGCTACATTACCGAAAGAAACTATTCGGCGTCTCATTCTCAACTACGGAACCGAATATTCTACCATCATGCGCTATTTCGATGACCTCCCCCACCTACAAGAGCCGCTACCGGGTTCATCGGGTGTGCTGAAAGCCGAAGTGGTTTACGGCGTCCGCATGGAAATGGCGCAAAAACTATCAGACATCATCTTTCGGCGAACCGAACTCGGTTCGGCCCGATGGCCGGGCGAGGCCTGTCTCCAGAGTTGTGCCGAGATTATGGCACTGGAATTAGGCTGGGACGCCGCTCAGATCAAACAGGAAATAGACGAAGTAAGAGCTATTTTCAACAAAAAAAATCCAGGTTATATTTCAGAAATTCATTATTCGGGAGTGGAGTATGTCTCCTAAAATTTTAGTTACAGGCGGAACAGGATTTACCGGAGGCCAACTTTGCAAAAAACTGGCCCAAGACGGCTACTCTGTTCGCGCTTTAGTCCGCGCGGGAAGCCGGAGCAGTGAGTTAGAAAAACTGGGCATAGAGCTGGTTACCGGCGATCTCCGTGACAAGCAGTCTCTTGCCAAAGCTACAGAAGGTGTTGATACCGTTTACCATATCGCCGCATTATTTCGCCCGGAAAACGTAACCCGGCAAGACATGTGGGATATTAACGTCGAAGGAACGCGTAACATTCTTGACGCTTCGATTGAAGCTGGCGTCAAACGCTTTGTCCATTGCAGCACCATTGGGGTACATGGTGATATAAAAGATCCGCCGGCCACCGAAGAAACACCGTACGGCCCCGGAGATTATTACCAAGAGTCTAAAACGGAAGGCGAGATGGTGGCCTTGCAATACATGCGCGAAAAACGTCTGCCGATTGTTGTTTTTAGACCCGGCGGTATCTATGGTCCAGGCGATGTGCGCTTTCTCAAACTTTTTAAATCGATTAAAAACAAAAAGTTTGTCATGTTTGGGTCAGGCCAGGTGCTCTATCAACTTGTCCATATCCAGGATCTCGTAGAAGGTATCATCTTATGTGGCACGAAAGAGGAAGCTGTAGGCAATATCTACATCCTAACCGGCGAAGAACCTATTACGCTCAACCATCTCGTTAGTGAAATTGCCAATGTTGTTAATGTAGCGCCACCTAAGCTGCGTCTGCCTGTGGCACCGCTCTATTACGCCGGTTTTGCATGCGAAATTCTATGCAAGCCGCTTGGTATTAATCCGCCGATTTATCGCCGCCGGGTTGATTTTTTCAAAAAGGATCGGGCCTTTTCAATTAAGAAAGCCAAATCAGAATTGGGTTTTCAACCTAAAGTTGATCTGGAAACGGGCTTAAAGAATACCGCAAATTGGTATGCACAACAGGGATTACTCTAAATTATCATACCGTAAGGCAGATTATGATTCAACAGATTGGTAATGAGGCTTCAATTCAGAAAAAAGATCTAAAAGTCCGGAAAGCTCTGGCCGACTCAAACAAATCTACCATCGCAAAATATCAGGATTTTGTTGTTGGTCGAGGCGGCTGGGCCAGCCTAATCAAGTATGAGCTGATTATTACGTTATGCAGTTGGCTGCCCGGAGCATTAGGTTTACTTTTACGCAGCAAACTCTATCCATTATTGCTTGGAAAAGTAGGCAGAAACGTTATCTTTGGCACGAATGTTATGTTTCGCCATCCTCATAAAATTTTTATTGGCGATAATGTCGTTATTGATGATAACTGTTTTATTGATGCCAAAGGCGTGCGTAACAAAGGTATCTTTATCGGCAATGACGTATTTCTGGGTCGAAACGGAATCCTAAGCTGTAAAGATGGTGATATCCATTTAGAAGACGGCGTAAATATTGGCTTTAACTGTGAGATATTCTCTTCAAACAAAGTCATTTTGCGCAAAAATGCATTAGTCGCTGCTTACTGCTACTTTGTCGGCGGCGGTAATTACGATCTTGGTCGAACAGATATTTCCTTTGCCGAACAAGAGGGGCTTGACTCTAAAGGGGGCATTGATATTGGTGCAAATAGCTGGATTGCCGCCAGTACCACGGTTCTCGATGGCGTTACCATTGGGCAAGCTTCAGTTGTTGGCGCCGGTGCAGTTGTACGCGATTCGATACCGGATAACAGTATTGCGGTCGGCGTTCCGGCTCGCATCGTAAAAGCACGCTAAGATGAAAACCGATTTCACCATGCTCAGATCGATGAAACTCAAACAGTACTCTGTCTCGCCTCGCCAACGTACTATCGTAACTATTGTCCTGGCCATTATCTTATTGACGCTGCTGCCGGCCGTCTTTATTGGACCATCCGCATCGGCCGAGATTCCTTCCGGACTACGTTACTGGGCATTTGATGTACGTTTAGCCACCGCAATACCGCTTAAATCGCTCAATTCGTTAATTAGCGGTAACCCCCTAGACAAACGCGTTTACTTTGATATATACGGTGAAAACGTTAGTTTTCAAAGTGACGGATTAACCATAAAAGGGTACTTATACCGAGAGCCAGCCGATCAGCCGCAACCGGCTATTGTACTGCTTCACGGCTCAAGTCCCTTTGGAAAACGGCTAGGGCTGTACCGTCTTTTAGGTGAAATGTTATCACATCAAGGGTATGTTGTTCTTAGTATCGATCAACGCGGCTACTGGGCTTCAGATAATCCTAAGAATCTGGATGATCCTGAAGATCTTGATTTTGCCGGCGATGTTTCCAGTGCAGTCGATTATTTACTGACCCAGCCTGGGATTGATCCGGAGCGCCTTTACGTTGTCGGCCACAGTTTCGGTGGTGATGTGGCCCTAACAGCAGGGATTCAAGATGCACGCTTAAAGAAAATTGTGGCAATTGCCCCCGGTCGACGTTTTACTGAACGGGGTGGTGACCCTAACTCTCCTGAATTTGATTACTTCAAACATCGCGATCAACGCTATATGTGGCTGTGGGAATCTATTCCCACCGATGTTTACCTTGAATCACGGGCAAAGCTACCGATAGAAAATCATGTGGACTACTTTTCATCCGCCGATCACAAACCCCTCTTCCTCATTGATGGTGGTCTGGAGAGTGCGGATGATCGAGAATTTCTGCAAACTATGGTCAACAACTTTACCGAACCAAAACGCTATGTGACGCTTGAAAATGCAGATCATTACGCGAATATCGCCAATTTTGGGCCGGTGGTCATTTATGACAGCCGTGTGATACAACAGCTTGTTCAAGAAATTGACTTGTGGTTACAAGATAACGGAAAAGGGTAACAGGGCAGCACTCATGGAAAATGCAAATACCATTGGTACCGTACAACCAGTTCAGGTTGAAAAGGCCAAGTCAAATAAAAAACAGTTTGTCTTAAACCTTCTAAAGATTGTAATCTCAGTAGCCTTAATTGTCTGGATTCTATGGGACACCAATCTCACGGAAATCTTTGCTTCAATTACTTCGGCCAACTTGTTCTTGGTGGCGCTGGCCGGAACGCTACACATGGTTGGCTTTACGATTAGTGCCTACCGCTGGCGATTACTGCTTCGCACCCAGGGAACGGATGCAAAAATTCCTTACCTCATACGGTCGTATGTTGTTAGTATGTTTTTCAACAACTTCTTACCATCGACAATTGGTGGAGACACTATCCGCGCCTATGATTCTTATCGGTTAGGCAAAAGTAAAACAGCCGCCGTAGCCGTTATTTTTGTTGATCGATTTCTCGGTCTATTGGCGCTGATGCTCTTTGCCGTGGTTTCTGTCTTTTTTGCCGACCAACTCATTCAGAATGTGCCTCTTCTTACCCTATGGGTCGTTCTTGGCGTAGCAGGGATGCTGACGGTTGTGTGGCTTATTTTTATGCCTTCTCGACGCGTAGCCGATTTTATCGCCAACATTCACTTTCCTTTCTTCAAAAAGCTAAAACACTTAGTCGATGCCTTTTTAGCCTTTCAAGGTCGCAAAGACGCGTTGTTAGGAGCCTTAGCTTTATCTATGCTGCTGCAAGCAAACGTTGTTTTTCATTATTACCTCATTGCAAAAGCACTAGGTTTGCCTATTCCTTTACACAGTTTCTTCCTAATTATCCCCCTAGTTACCGTTTTGATGATGCTACCCATTTCGGTTAATGCAATTGGCATCCGCGAGAATGCTTTTGTTTTCTTTTTTGCCGCTTATGGCGTATTAAAACCAGAAGCCGTAGCCTTTGCCTGGATAGCTTATGGGTTAGTTTTAATTCAGGGCATTCTGGGAGGAATTGTTTACGCCTTTAGAAAGTAAATTTCCAAACGTAATTTTGTTTATCTTGGGCATGCGGTTATCATCTAACATTACCTTTGTACTTTAACGGATTACGACAAGAAACCAGGGTTTTGATGTCTAATTGATAGTTTTTTGGGCAAAAGACATTTCTTTTTAACGCTAAAACCCTGGTTTCTAAAAAAGTGCAAACATAGTGATCTAAACCTGTATACCTTTTCCCCCCAAAACTCAGGCCGACTCTCTTAAAATAAGATTCGTATATTTGTTTTACCATTTAGAGTTGTATTATGTCGTTTGATGCTTTATTTCAGTCATTACAATCTTATATATCGGGCAGTATGTTTCTATTTTTAATTTTAGCTATTTGTCTGCGTTTTTGTGGGGCGCTACTTCGCTTTTTTAGCCAATTGCCAATTATTGCGTTAGTTGGATGGTTTGTGAGTGCCGCAGCCGTTTGGTTCGCCGCCGCTGCTGCCGGAGCTTGGCCAATGATGTGGTCTTTGGTTCTGGTTGTAATCATCTATCTGTTAATTGGCTTTTACACAATCAAAAGGAACATTTCCTTTGCCACCTGGGTTGCCGCTGATGTAATAGGGGTTGTTTTATTTTGCCAGCTTTCTATTCCCCATTTACCTTTAGAAGTTACCCTTCTGGCAGCACTCTTAGCCGCTACGATAGGTTTTGCTATCGACCTTTTTGTTCATCGCTCTCCTACCGTTATTTGGGGAAGCACCATAGCTCTTGCTTGTCTCCTGGTCATCACCGTTTCTATCATTCAGCCCTCTTTGGTGACCGGCAGTTTACGATTACTTAAAGATCGTATCCTCCCCACCGAATCAACAGCCTATGCCGAACTGCCAAGACAGGATATAGAAAGAACATTAGCCTTCACCAACATTACCAACTCAATTGATGCTCCTTTCCCAACAGGTATCTACAACATAACATTTCGTGATATCGACCAAGATGGCTATTCCGACCTCTATTTGTGGAATACTGATGAAAAAAAACCTATCACCGTTTATCTTCGAAATAATAATGGACAAACCTTTGTTGAGAATGATTTACCCGATACGGGTGATCTGTTAATAGAGCAGACAGCGCAAAATTCATCGAAAGATTCAGAAATCTTATCCCCGGTTGAGGTCAGTCAAAGCGCCATTATTACGGATTTAGATAGCGACAATGATAGCGATATTATCGACATCGACGCCCATAAAACGCTGCTTGTTTTAGATAATGATGGAAACGGTCATTTTTCCGAGAAATCATTAGCCTCTATTGGCCTTGAAGAAAAGCAGCCGGCCACTTATATCACCGCCGCCGACGTAAATAACGATGGGCTTATCGATCTCCTGATCATCAATGACAATGAAGCATCGCTCTATCTCAACAGTGACGAAACCCTGTTTGAACTTCACCAGAACTTTTCACCATCATTCGGTATCAGTGCCGGTTTTGTCGACTTCGACAATGATGGCGACAACGATCTCTACTTTACGGGTGATAGCCAGATATACGTAAACAATGGACAGGGTGACTTTTCTGATGGCCCTTCCGTTCCCATTGAGCAACTTGACACGCCGCAGTCAACAAGTTTTGCCGATAGTGATAATGACGGTGATCTGGACTTTGTTGTTAGTGCCGAAAATGGGCAAAGCCAGCTTATACGCAATGACTTTGATGGCGGTAACTGGATAAAAGTCCAACTCGATCCGATGCAACAGCATAACCGTTTTGGAGCCAAAATTGCTGTTTATCAAGCTCAAGAAACTGAGCAAAATCTGGTAGGGCTCAAGAATATTACCCAAGATGAAACACGTATTCATTTTGGGCTTGGCCCGTATGACAATGTTGATGTGGTTGTAAGTTATCCGGATGGGACAGATATCATGCGCAAAAATATTCGTTCTGGCCAAACCGTTCTTATCAATGACAGTAACGATGGCCTCGATATGGTGGGGTACGAACTAACGCCGTACGTAGAATGGAGCGTTGAGAATTCTGATTATACGGGTAATCCCTATGACATTGTTGCTTCAGTAACCTTTACTCACGAAGAAACAAAAGCTGTCCATAAAACCGAGATGTTTTATGCGGACCAGGGTATGTGGGCTTTTCGCTTTACGGCCACCCAACCCGGTCAGTGGTCATTTACAACAACCAGCCAAGAAGCGGCTCTTAACGGCTTAACAGGCCAAATTTTAATTTATCCCAACGCGAATGCGCCGGGTTTCATGACTAACTTTGGCTCTAAATGGGGGCGTACCGGCACCAACGAGGCTTTTATACCACAGTATGTGATGTACGGCGGACCTCAGGATTACCATAACAATCCGGCCAAAATTGAAGCGGATATACAAACCTTTATAGTTGAGCATGGCTTTACAGGTTTTAACACACCTGTCTTTTGCCGCTGGTTTGATATTGCCCAACGCAGTTGCAATGATATTCGGTTAACCGACCCTAATCCTGATCAAAAAACATTCGAAGCCCTGGAAGAACTCATTCTCCATGTCTATCAGGCTGGTGGTGTGGTGCACATCTGGGCTTGGGGCGATGATTCGCGTGGTGAAAACCCCAAACGGTGGGGCATCAATCAAGCAGCTGATCGCCGGTTACAGCGCTATATCGCGGCCCGCTTAGGGCCACTACCCGGCTGGTCGATGGGCTATGGCTACGATCTCTGGGAGTGGGTTTCCTCTGAAGAATTAACAGACTGGCACAATTATATGTACGCCCACTTTGGCTGGCCACACTACCTGGGAGCGCGATCACACAAAAACTCATTGGATCAGCTATCGGAGGCGATGGAATACAGTTCTTATGAACAACATCGGCCTGACTACAATACCTATATTAAAACCATCGAAACCCGCCCTGAAAAACCCTCTTTTTCAGAAGATCGTTTTCGTATTCGTGATGAAGGTCGCGACAAAGATTATACCATGGAAGACACGCGCCGAGGTTTATGGCAATCGGCCATGGCCGGCGGAGTGGCCAACATCTGGGGTAACGTGGCCGATGCCCCCGGCGCCAATGAGGGATTAACCGCTTCGGCTCCCTACCCCAATCCGGAATGGATAAAGACATACGCTACCTTTTTCGATGAACATTTTACTAAGGACTTAGAACCCTGTACAAATGTCAGTGAATCAGCTTGCTTAGAATCAACCGATAACGCACGCTATATCTTGTATCAAGAAGAGACAGCATCGATCACCCTTGGTTTTGCCAATGATGTTGACCAATGGAATATCATAGCTGTTGACACAAAAAAACCTTATCAGGAAATTCCTCTAAACTCACAGAATCTATCAGGGTCAGTTTGGGTTCCCCCTTACCTATCTGACTGGGCAGTTGCGGCCACAAAAAACCAGTAACCTAACTACCCCAATAGCTTTAAGCTTCATTAATATATAAGCCTATCCTTCCATTCTAACCTAATTTATATGTTATTTTTATCCCTATCAGGAATCCATCAGCTAAGATAAGAATAAGAACAGACCAAGATAAATTGTCAATCAACGCCCCTGTATATCACAACACAAAGGTTACATAATGACTAACAAAATTACCCAAAGGTACATCAAACACATCTTTAGATGCACGCTGCTTGTTGTATTGTTCATTAGCAGTATTCTTTTTTTATCGCAGTACAATACAGCGGCTGCAAAGACACCTATAGGCAAAGCGTATTCCTCATCCCTACTGTCTACACCTAGCTGTAGTAATACTATCCGGATAATGCCATTAGGTGACTCGATAACACACGGGGTCTACGGCAGCGGTTTTAACAACGGCAGTGGCGACCCCCGCCTCGACTCACAGATACCCGGCTACCGCCAACCGTTGTATGATATGCTAACCAACATCGGCTATGATGTTAACTTTGTCGGCTCGCTACAAGCCGGTGAGGCTATTGTGCCGGCTTTTGATGCCGACCACGAAGGCCATCGCGGTAAACCGGCCAGTTACATTGCCGCCAATGTCTATGATTTCCTGGTCGCCAACCCGGCTGATATCATTCTGCTGCATATCGGCACCAATATGCTCAATGAAAGCCCCGATGATGTCGCCCTGATCCTCAACGAAATCGACCGCTATGAACAATTTTCCAACACCACTATCACTGTCGTTCTAGCTCGCATCATCAACCGCAGCAGCTACAGCCAAACAACCACCAACTTCAATAATAATGTGGCCGCTATGGCCCAAGCCCGCATAACCGCCGGCGACGACATCATCCTTGTTGATATGGAAAACGGAGCAGGCCTTGACTACAACATCGAGCCGGTAGGCGATATGGGCGACAACCTGCATCCCTATGATACCGGCTATGCCAAAATAGCCCAAGTCTGGTACGATGCGCTGTTGACCATCCTGCCCGACTGCCCCGTCGGAGCCACCATCACCTCCGATCCGGTGACCCAAGCCTATGTCAACCAACCTTACAGTTATGATGTCAATGCTATCGGCAGCCCAACGATCAATTACAGTCTAAATGTAGCCCCGCCCGGAATGACCATCGACAGCAGTACCGGCCTCATTAGCTGGACCCCCACCCAAATTCAGAGCAACATCACCGTTGAAGTTGTTGCCACCAATCTTGAAGGCAGCGATGTCCAAAGTTACACCCTCAATGTGGTCGCGGCCCCGCCAACGCCCACCTCCACCCCAACGGCTACACCTTTTGTTGTCAATTGCCAAAGCCCGACAGCCTTATTTATCGGCAGCACCAACCCCTTGCCCAATCGGGATCAACTTCTGGTCAACCATCTTCAGGCGGCCGGGATTACGGTGGTGGTCAAAGACCAGAATTCGGCCACAACTGCCAAAAAAAAAAAAAAAAACCTG
>JAGRBY010001360.1 GCA_020433835.1 Anaerolineae bacterium
ATGGCGATGCGTTGCCGTTGTCCGGCCGACAGCTTGATGCCCCGTTCCCCCACCACGGTCTCATATCGATCCGGCAGCTCGGCGATGAACTCGTGGGCGAAGGCTGCTTCCGCGGCGGCACGGATGGCCGCATCAGTGGCGTCCAGCCGGCCGTAGATGATGTTTTCGCGGATGGTGCCGCCAAAGAGGAAGGTCTCCTGGGGCACCAGCGCAATGTGGCTGCGCAGCGCGGGCAACGCCATGGTGCGGATGTCGTGGCCGTCCAGCGTGATGACGCCCGCACTGGGGTCATAGAAGCGCGGAATCAAATTGACCAGCGTGGTCTTGCCGCTGCCGCTATAGCCCACCAAGGCCACAATCTGCCCCGGTTCCGCGGTGAGATTGATGTCATGCAGGACCGTGGCGCCCTCTTCATCCTCGGCCGCGTAGGTGAAGGCCACATGGGCAACTTGGACGCGTCCTGCAACGTCATCTCCCCCAACGCCTTGTCCCCCAACGTCATGTCCCGCTAGGCCGCCTGTTTCTGCCGCCGCGCCGTTGACCACTACATCTTTCGTTGTCTCAGGCCGTTGTGTCTTGGGCCGTCGTGTCTTGGGCTGTTGTGTCTCGGGCTGTTGTGCACCGGGCACC
>JAGRBY010001361.1 GCA_020433835.1 Anaerolineae bacterium
CGACGACGCCCACACCATGACCTGGGGCGTGACCGGCGAGTTCACCATGCGCTTTCACAAGCCGGTGCCCCTGGGCGTGGAACTGACCGCGCGCGGCCGCATCGTGCGCGAACGCAGCCGCGTCTTCGAGGGTGAGGGCGAACTCTACCTGCCCGACGGCGAGATCGCGGTAAGCGCCAAAGGCACCTACTTCAAGATGTCCCTGGACGCCATCTCCGCCATCGACCCGGAGACGCTAGGCTGGCACGTCTACCCGGACTGAAAAGGCGCAGCCACAGATGGACACAGATGGACACAGATGGACACAGATTGAACAACAAAAGCACAGATTTCTGGAATTCGTCTGCCAAGTTGTTCTCTCGCCGGCATATCGAATAAAAATCTGTATTTTCGCTGTTTAATCTGTGTTTATCTGTGTCTATCTGTGGCTCAAGTCTTTTGATACACAGCCACTCAGTTCGTGGCCGGCGCGTTCAGGTCCAGTAAGTCACTGGGATAGCGGACCAGGACGCGGTAGCCGTCGTTCCAGGGCGCGGCGCTGGCGAACTGGCCGACGATGCCCGTCACCCGGAAACGCTCGCCTTCGTTGACGTAGGGCCGCCGCCAGTCCAAACTGCTGCGCACCGTGA
>JAGRBY010001362.1 GCA_020433835.1 Anaerolineae bacterium
TGCCGGTTTGATGGCGATGGGTAGCCCCAACGACCCCAAACCCAGCATCAAAGTGGTTGACGGCAAAGTTGTTGAAATGGATGGCCGCACACGCGATGAGATGGACTTCATCGAAATTTTCATCGCTGACTACGGCATCAACGCCGATCTGGCCACCGAAATGATGGCCAAAAAATCGGTCGATATCGCCCGCATGATTGTGGACATCAACGTTTCTCGCAACGAGATTCTCAAAGTGTTCTCCGGCTTGACCCCGGCTAAAATGGCCGAGGTGATGGATTACCTCAACGTCGTCGAGATGATGATGGGTCTCCAAAAAATGCGAGCGCGTCGCACCCCGGCCAACCAGGCCCACGTTACCAACCTGCAAGACAACCCCGTTTTGATGGCCGCCGATGCCGCCGAAGCCACCATGTACGGCTTTGCCGAAATCGAAACCACGGTCGCCGTATTCAACTACGGCCCGATGAATGCGCTGGCGCTGCTCATTGGTGGGCAGGTCGGTCGCCCCGGCGTTCTCAGCCAGGACGCTCTGGAAGAATCGATTGAGCTGCAATTGGGGATGGCCGGTCTGACGGCTTATGCGGAGACCGTGTCCGTTTACGGTACCGAAAACGTCTTTGTTGACG
>JAGRBY010001363.1 GCA_020433835.1 Anaerolineae bacterium
GGCGGGGCGTCACGCGGATGGCGCCCTTGGCGCCGAGGGGGACGCCGGCCTCGCCGGCGAGCGCCGTGTTGGGCGCGACCCCGATGCCGAGCACGACCAGGTCGGCCGGGATCGAGCCGGCGGACGTGTGCACCATGCCCGGCTCGAACCCCTCGACCGCGGTGCCCAGGCGCAGCTCGGCCCCCGTGGCGGCCAGCGAGTCGGCGACGAGCGCGCCCATGTCGGGGTCGAGCGTGCGCATGGGTTGCTCGGCCGCCTCCACGACGGTGACCTGGGCGCCGCGCGTGAGGAAGGCCTCGGCCATCTCCAGGCCGATGTAGCCGCTGCCCACCACGACGACCCGCCGGCACTCCATGGCGGCCGCGTCGTCGAGCAGCGCGGCGGCGTCGCCGAGGGTCTGGACCCCACGGACCGACTCGTGGTCGATGCCCGGCAGGGGCGGCCGGATCGGCGAGGCCCCGGTGGCCACGAGCAGCTCGTCGAAGCCGACCCGGATCGTGCGGCCGTGGCCGTGGTCGCGCACCTCGAGGTGGCGCTGGTCGAGGTCGACGGCCTTCACCTCGTGCCCGGTGCGCACGTCGACCAGCAGCTTGTCGCGGAACTCCTGCGGGGTGCGCACGACGAGGTC
>JAGRBY010001364.1 GCA_020433835.1 Anaerolineae bacterium
CAACGCCATCTATGGTCCAGTCATGCAGAGCCAGGTTGATTTCCCAATCTTCACTGAAGGGCCGGTCCATGTTGGGTTGTTGGATCTGGTTCTGAATGGGACGCCACCGGCCTATCCGGATGTAAACAACGCGGCTTTTGCAGAATATGGTACCAACTTCCTGACGCCACGCATGGTCCAGCGCGTGGTGGTCGATGGCCTTAGCGTCGACGAAGCTGTCCTGGAAACGCAGAAGGCCTGCCAGGATATCTACGACAAATATCAGTAATGGGACAGAAGTAAGGAGTAAGGAGTAAGGAGTAAGGAGTAGGGAGTAAGGAGTAGGGAGTGACAGAGTAGGAAATGTGCGAGCCGACTTCCTACTTCCTACTTCCTACTTCCTATGCAACTGATTCTCCAACACACCACAAGCTATGACACAACAAGCCATTTCCAATCTCCCCCAAAGCGAGGTGCGGCAGCCACAGCCGCGCTTCAATATGAGTCAGCGCCAGAGCATCATGGGCTATCTGCTCGTGCTGCCGGTGGTGCTCTGCCTGATGACGCTGGTCATCTACCCCTTTTTCTACGCGATTTACATCAGCTTCACCGATCGCATGGTGGGGCAGCCGGGCAATTTTATTGGGT
>JAGRBY010001365.1 GCA_020433835.1 Anaerolineae bacterium
TGGCCGACGTCTTCGGCCTGCCGATCCACATGCTGGAGCTGAAGGGCGAGGCGACGAGTTGGGGCGCGGCCGTGGCGGCGGGTGTGGGCGCGGGAATCTACGATTGGTCGATCGCCGCCGAGCGCTCGCAGGTAGTGGCTGTAGTCGAACCGAATCCCGCCAACCGGCAGCGCTACGACGAATTACTGAACCTGTTCACCGAGAGCTACCTGGCGCTGGCGCCGGTGTATGCGCGGCTGGCAAGAATAGGAGAGTAGAGATTGGAGATTGGAGATTTCGTCAACCTGGGCTTGAATTGCCAGTGCGAGAGACTTCCAATCTCGAATCTCCAATCTCCAGTCTCCAGTCTCAGATCTCACAAAAATCGAGGAAATGATGCTGGATTTCTTCTCCGTACTCTCCCCCTGGCAGTGGGCGCTGGCTGCGCTGGGCGCCTATCTCGTCGGCATCTCCAAGACCGGTATTGCCGGGCTGGGCGTCTTTTCCGTGGCGCTCTTTGCCAGCGCGCTGCCGGCGCGCGAGTCGACGGGCATCGTGCTGATCATCCTGATTGCGGCCGACATCGTGGCGGTGATCACCTACCGCCGGCAGGCAAGCTGGCCGCACCTGCTGCGCCTCTTTCCGTG
>JAGRBY010001366.1 GCA_020433835.1 Anaerolineae bacterium
CCGGTTAGCAGTTGGGTAATGGCCTCGGTCAGAGCTTCATCGGGTTCGATTAAGGCCGGGGGCGTTAGGTCGATCAGTTGCGGGCGGCGGGCCAGCAGATCGGCGGCGAAGCGATCCGGTTCGAAGAGCGGTTGATCGAGCAGGGCCGGGTGGAGGGCCGCCAGCAGTTGATCGGGCGCGGCCAGCCAGGGCGTGCCGGGCAGGCGAAAGCGGTGCCACAAATCGGCCTCGGCTTGAAGCCAGGCAGCCCACAACCGCTGCGTGCGCTCGTCCGGCGGAGCATGCAGCCATAGCCAGGCAGCAGGGGTGAGAATGGAGACTGGAGACTGGAGATTGGAGATTGGAGATAGAGCAGGTTTACTTTCTTCATTCTCCATTCTCAATTCTGCATTCACGAGTCCGGCGGTGGCGGCCAGGTAGTGGAGAAAGCGGCGGCGGGCGGTTTGTAGTTCGCCCAGGGCGGTGGGCCGGGTGGGGGGCAGGGCGCTGTGGTGGCCCCACATTTTGAGAAACCAGGGCGGCAGCCAGCGCCCGTGCCGCAGACGAAGCGGATGGCGGTGGAGCAGGGCCAGCAGCGCGGCCAGGTCGTATTCCAGGGCGCGGCTGTGGTCGGGCTGGGGTTGAG
>JAGRBY010001367.1 GCA_020433835.1 Anaerolineae bacterium
TTTTAGATGCCGTCGTAGTTACGGTAGTTTTGTACATCAACTGATTGTGCGGTTGCGGAAAGAAAAAAAAAAAAAAAAAGTGTCGAGAGTAAAGATCTTACTTGCATATGCAAATCTTTTTAGCTCATGGGTATGATAAATGATTATGAATAAGTACAAGATACGGCATTGCCCTTTTACTCCATGGCGATGCCAATGGAAATAATACAGGACTAATGGAATTTGGTATGAGTAGACAAACAGCAGCTCTCAGGGGGGTAGGCTTCTTTGAGCTGCTTTTCGGAAATAACAGCAGGGAAGCCGAAACGTGCACAAATTTAGCGAAATAAGCATTATTCCGCCAGTACTTCTCAATAATTTTTTCTGTCAGTTTAAGGCCAGGAATTCAAAATCGTTTAAAAAAACACAATATATCCGTTTTTTAAACCCAAAATGCAGTTCATTTTTACTCTTATGAACCTTTAAAACGTTAATTTGTATTAAATTTCGGCTCAGAAGGGAATCTTCTGTGCACATCCGGCGTCCAAAGTGTTGAAATAATAGAGCTGATGAGTGATCTGGCTTAGAGTGCCTGTCACTCAACAGCCACCACAACAGTCGGGTGATTTCTTGGAAAGGGCAACCA
>JAGRBY010001368.1 GCA_020433835.1 Anaerolineae bacterium
GAGCGGCCATGTCCGGATACTCATCCCGCAGGTGATCGAGTTTGTCCTCCAGGGTACGGGTGACATAGCTGGCGTCGATATACATTTCGGTCAACTGATTTAACGCCTCCAGCTTGTTAATCCCCGGCCTGGCCTCGACCAGATAAATTTTGTTTTCGACGGTGCGCACAAAACACAGGCCGCCGTACTCGACCATCTCATTATGAATATGCTGAGGGTCGGTTTCTCGCAGTGAGACAGCCGGAACAGCATTGAGCAGATCGATAAGCTGCGGCAACTCTATTTGTCGAATGACATGATACCAGCTTTGTAATTCAAGTCCAGTTTCAGACGAGGCCAGTTGCACTAACAGGTGTGGGATTTTCATCTCTTTCATCGCCTTGACCCGCGTGGCCCCATCAAGCACGACGTAATGATCATTGGCCTCGATGACCACCGGCGGGTTAGCCAGAATTCCATCCTCCGCCAGTCGCTGCACTAACTGCTCAACTCGTCGAGGATCGGTGCTTTCGTGAGGAATAATTTGGTCGGTGGGCACAATGCGGAGTAAGAGCGGATTGTCGACCGGCACGGCGTCGATAACGTCAATAATTTGTTGCGCGACGGTAATCGCCGCCAGATTTTG
>JAGRBY010001369.1 GCA_020433835.1 Anaerolineae bacterium
TAAGGTCTGATCTCTCACCCCGCTGTTTCCAGCGTCACCAACCGGGCTAGGCGATCCTTGCCTCGAATCGCCATGACGGACTGGCCTTTGTGGGTGCGGGCATATTTGGTAAACGCTCGGGCGTAAACGGTTTTGGTATTCTTTTTATCCGAAATCATCATGACCCGATCGCCTAAGCGCACCACCGCCGCTGCCGACACCGGCCCGGTTTCTTTACTGGTCGATAAGGCGATGACGCCCTGACCGTAGCGGCCTTGCCGGGAAAAGGCGTCTAGGTCGGTGCGTTTGCCAAAGCCGTTTTCGCTGACGATGACCAACTCGGTTCGGGCTTTGACCGGCCCGGCGCCGACGACTTTGTCGCCTTTGCCCAACTTGATGCCCCACACCCCGGCCGCCGACAGCCCCATGGCTCGGACCTCCTCTTCGGCGAAGCGGATACCCTGCCCGCCGGAGCTGACCAAGATCACATCACCCTCGCCGGGCGTGGTGAAGACGGTCAGCAACTTATCGCCGGCGTCCAGCCCCATGATTTCGACTTCGCTGCCGCGCAGGCTGCTCAGGTCACTCAACTGAACGAGTTTGACCCGACCCTGCTCAGAGACCAGGAAAAGATAACCGGCCGGCA
>JAGRBY010000136.1 GCA_020433835.1 Anaerolineae bacterium
TGGGCAACATGCTTACAATTTAGGCAAAAACCTGGGTTCTTTACCTGTCTCCACGGTTTAATGTTGCTCTGCCCACTGATATTCACTGATTTTTATCTGACTTTTGATAGTATCTGTGAGAATCTGTGTCCATCTGTGGACCTTTAAACAGTTTCTTAGCGTTTACTCAGCTTTATCGTATTGGCTGGGAGCCATACCGGTAATTTGCTTAAAAACGCGAGAAAAGTGATGAACATCGGCAAAACCAACATGAAAGGCAACCTCAGAAACCGATAGTTTTTGTTGGCTCAAAAGCCGTTTGGCCTGTTTAATACGATGGCGGGTGTGAAACTTTTTAGGTGACTCCCCCAACCACTTCTCGAACAGTGCCCGCAAGTGGGACGGGCTAATGCCAACGGCAGCAGCAGTTTGAGTGGCATTAAAAGGTACCGCATAATTTTCTCGTAAGAATGTAATGGCATTTCGCATCGCATCGGGATAAGCCGATTCCGATGCCGACGTTTTTGATCGCTCCTCAACCCGGGCCAAGAGTTCAAAGAAGAGACTAACCGCTCGAAGTGCGTATCCTGGTTTTTTCAAGATGAGAATTTCGCGCATTTCAACAAAAAGTCCTTCCGTTTCCGGGTCGGGGTCAAGCCCATAAAATAAAACCTGAGCCGGTTCTCCCAGAACAGTCGGCCATTTGCCGCCGATGCCAAACCAATGTTGTTTCATCGCCTGGGGGCTGCTGTATTGAAACGTCGTTTGCGGCGGCACCACGATGATGCTCCCGGCTGTCGGCTGTAAGCAAAAGCGGGGCGAACGGAACGTAGCCTCACCTTCTAAATGATAAAAAAAATGGGTTTGGCTGGGATCATATTCAGTTTGGTTGGCCACATAGCCCGGTTTACAGTGATACTCACCGGCTTGAACGATGTAAAAATCGGCGTTGGAAAATTGCGCCCCGTAGCCGGTTCGCCAATAGGTGTAACGGGTGAGGCGGCTACCGTTGTTTGTTCCGCCCGCCATAGGGCGAACCGGCAGCGATTTACCAGATTTTCTTTCCGTCACAATAACTCCCTGCGTTCAGAACAGCCAAATTCCGAAGGAATTGAACCGCGCCTCATTGTATCACAAAGATCGGTTTTTGTCTTTTGCTCTTGGTTACCCGATACGTCGGGGTGGGGATACCTTCACCCGTAAAGCCTCAACCGGCTGATTGTTGAGCAGATGCTGCTGGAATATCAGATTCAGGGCCGGCTCATCCACATGCTGATACTTGATGCCGTCGGGATGGACAATTATGATGGGACCATTACTGCACACCGCCAGGCAATTGGTAATTTGGCAGGTTGTATGCTGTGGATGCTCCGGGTCGTCCAATCCGTGCTGCTCAATCAACTGGAGCAACTGCTGTTCCAAGCGTTTGCCTTTGTTCGATTCGGCGCACTGGCCGCGCACACAAATTAACACACGCCGACCGCGCCGTGAAAAGAAAGATGCACTCATTACCTAATACTCGATTCCGGCCTGGGCGCGGATGCCTTGCTCTTTGAAGGGATGCTTGATCTCGCGCATCTCCGTTACCAGATCGGCATAGTCAACCAGAGCCGCCGGAGCGTTGCGCCCGGTGATAATCAGATGCAGCATCGGCGGCTTGTTTTCCTTTAGCCAGGCGACAATCTCATTGGCATCCAGCCAGCCGAAATGCATAGTATAGGTGAATTCATCCATAATAAACAGATCGTACCCGCCGTTGGCAATCCGTTCCTGGGCCACTTCCCAGGCCTGCCGCGCTCGGGCCTCGGTTTCATCCATGTCCTGGCTGGTCCACGTCCAGCCGTCGCCGGTCGAGATCCAATCGATGTTGCCCATGCGCTCCGCCGCTTTGATCTCACCGAAGCGGGCGTTTTCGTTCTTCAGGAATTGGATGACGCCCACCCGCATCTTACGCCCCCAGGCGCGAGTCATCACCCCCAGCGCCGCTGTGGTTTTACCTTTGCCGTTGCCGGTGTTGATAATCACCAGCCCCTTTTTTTTCTTGGCTCGTCGAACTTGCGCCCGTTGTTCCAGAGTAGTGCGGGTGTCGGGCGTTGCTTCTGATGAGGTCAGTACCTTTTCTGCTTTTTGAGCCTGCCAGCTTCCGGCATCGCCTCTCAGATCGGGCGCGTAGGCCGGTTCCTGGCCGGCAGGGTAGAGGCGATGGAAAATATACTTTTCGACCGGCCGGCCACCCAGAATATGCTCTCGATAAATTTCTTCCAGGGCGGCGTCATCGACATTGTGATACCAAATGCCGTCAGGATAAACCGTCAAAATCGGCCCGTGGCTGCAAATGCCCAGACAATCGCTAAGAGTACATTTTACCCGTTCAGGGTTGCGTAATTTGTTGAGTTCGCTGTCGCGGTTGAGTTCCAAGAAGCGGCGTTGCAAGGCCATCGCCTGCTCGGGATCGGCGCAGTTGCCGTTCATACAGATAAAGGCGTGACGCCCGTAGGTAGACATGGAGGGAGCGGATTTTTGGGTCATCGAGATCGATTTCTCCTCGTTATTGGGTCGGGTTAATGGACTAAGCCATGAAGCGTATAAAAATTTTGGCTCAATATGGATGCCAAGGAGGTCATAGAAATGGAGGCAAGGGTCATGCCCGAATGTCTTTATCGGGCATCCAGCCAGTCTTAGGGCGCTAGATTCCCGCTAAAAGCATGCGGGAATGACAGCGGCAAGCGTTCCTCCTCGTAACACATAGTGAGCCTTATTTTAAATGAATTGTAAAATCGCAACCTCGCGAGGCGGCAGCGTAACCAGCTGCGTAGGTGGCAGGTTGAGTAACAGCGCCGTCGCTGGTCGATGGAGATGCACTGTTTTGGGTTCGGAGTTATGGTTTAGGAGCAAAAGGCCCTCTTGTCCATTTTCAAAATCAATAGCGATACCCTCAACGTCTTCAGGTAGGTTGAATGGCAGGGCTGCTTCTTCTAACCCTATTGCTTCCCACACGGTCTGGGGCAGCATGTGCTCAAACCAACAGCCCATATAGATGGCCACTCCCTGACCTACCTCATTTTTGGTGGCAGCCACCTGATCGCGCCAGTAAAATTGATTGTAAAAAAGAATTGGCTGACTGGTTGTTGGCGTGAGAAGTTCGGCCCAGCGCCAATAAGGGTAGCTTAAGCTGCCGGTGGCATTGCGGGCCGCGCCGCGCATATCCGGCGGCAGTCCCATATACTCCTCAATGCGAACGCCCAACAGTGCATCAATATGGGCCGGCAGCGGTTTGTCTGACCAAATATTGGAAGGTTCTTTGACAAAGGCGCGAAATGTGACCATCAACCGGCCTCCATTTTCAACATAGTGCTGCCAATGATTTACTTGGTCTGTGTCGATGAGATGAGGACAGGGTACGATAACTATTTTGTAGGCGTTAATATTGTCAGACCGGTTGATGACATCGACCGAGACACCACGTGCCCATAAATCTTGGTAGATGCTCAGTACCACTCTAAGATAACTGAAATCCTGCTGGTGAGGGTCAATCTGAAGGGCCCACCAATCGGCATAATCGATAAGGATAGCTACCTGAGCCGGTTTTGGGCTGAAAGCCGGAATTTTTGTGCGTTCACGTGTTATTTGTTCGACTTCACGGTAGGCCTGAGCGGGAGAGCCGTCCTGTCGCAGAATACCGGTATGGTACTGCTCCTGCCCGAAGCGAGCCGCCCGCCAGCGGAAATATAGGATAGCTGCGGCCCCATGCCCAAAACCTTGATAGGTCCATAAACGCACCAGGTTGGGCGGCACGGGACGGTTGTAAGGATGCCAGTTTACCGATCCTGGTTGTTGTTCCATAACCCAATAAGGTTTCTGCTTGAAACCACGCACCATGTCGTGGTTGAAGGCCACGTGATGGGGGCCTATAGATCCTTGTGGATAATTATCCCACGAAGCAAAATCGAGATCGGCCGCCAAGTTGAAGTTATCAGTTTCAGCGGCATCTTCGTTGCTGTTCATAAAGTTGTGGGTGATCGGGACATCGGGCGCATAGCGGCGTACGATATCGATCTGCATACGTTGATAGTTTACCCAACTGTCTGAAGCAAAACGCCGGAAATCGAGCTGCAAGCTGGGATTATGCTGCGCCGGAGCTGTTCGAGGCAGTGGGATTTGAGACCAATCGGTGTAGATAGCGCTCCAAAATACGGTTCCCCACGCCATGTTGAGAGCTTCTACTGTGCTGTATTTATCTCGTAGCCACTGTTGGAACGTTTCGCGACAATGATCGCAGTAGCAGCGGCCGGTGCTGTGGCAGCTAAATTCGTTATCAATTTGCCAGGCCGCTACTGCCGGATGGCTACCAAAGTGGTTAGCCATTTCGGTCACGATACGTTGAGAGTAGTAGCGATAGGCGGGATTGTTGGCACAGCCGTGCCGTCGCGTGCCAGGCCCTAAAGGCAGACCATCGGCATTTCTTAGCAGAATATCGACCCTGCTGGTCAGCCAGGGGGGAGGAGTGGCCGTAGGTGTCCCTAATATTACATGTAAGCCTTCACCATCCAGCAGTTCAATCACTTTACTTAAGAGGCTAAAGTCGAATTCGCTATCCGCCGGTTCTAATAAACTCCAGGTAAACTCGCCGATGCGTACATAGGTGAATCCTAAATGCGCCATCATTTTAGCATCGGTTGCCCATCGTTCGCGAGGCCACTGCTCAGGGTAGTAATCGACACCCAATTTCATAACAAAATATTCCTTTATGCGATTTGCCAATAGTTGAAGAGACTGGTGAAGATGGTTGTTGCTTACCAACTATCGTAAAGTTTAGTCAGGTTTGCCAGAGGCGGCAAGTTGCTGCTATGATTTCTTGTATGGAGATTGTTACATCACACGTGTTCTGGCTTAACGTTAGTCGGCTGCTTATTTTGCTGTTTACCGGTGCTATCGCCCTGATGACGTACCGGAGTTCCCTGCTGCTCAAAAGAATAGTAATTGAAACTAACATTTTACTGTCACCGGCGGAGTCGGTGGTTCGGCTGGTTTTGGTGGGCTTATGTTTCTTTTTTGCCTGGTTGAGCGGGTTGGATCCGGTAAAATTGGGGTTGGTGATTGATGATCCCTGGCGTATGGTTGGCTGGGGATTGGGGCTGGGGATTGTTATTCAGCTTGTTATTAACCTTGTTACAACTCAAACCATCAAAGTTTTTGGCCGCGATATTTACTCACCCTGGCTTATCCAGAATATTCTGCCTCGGCGCAGCAGCGAATGGCCCTTAATCGCTTTGGCTTTTATACCACCGGTACTTATGGAAGAAATGCTCTTTCGCACCCTGCTTATCGGTGTTTTTCAAGATATTATCCCCCTGCCGCTCCTTATTTTGGTAACCTCTATTGTTTTTGGTTTGATGCATCAGCCGCAAGGTAAGTTGGGGATGATTATTACCGGGGTTATTAATATTATCTTCTGCGTACTTTTTATCTGGTCGGGACAGTTACTGCTTACCTTTATAGTCCACTATACAATTAATTGTCTCCAGGTTGTGTTTGCTTTTCACCAGCGGGCCTGGCTGAAAAATCACTAAAGGTTTATTGCCCATTGACAAAAGATATTTAGGGTGATATGCTTTGATCATAACTTATGACAAGTTAAGGAGACAAAGATGGCTGTTTCCTATCCCGATGCCATCGGCGAGCATATTGCTACTACAGAACGATTTTTTACCAATGGTTTGCAATATGTGGGTTACTTTGAGCCGAATACAGTAGCGTCTGGTCAGGCTTCCAATTTATTCCTTTTTTTACAAAACACGCTAAATGTGCCGATGACAATTACCTTGAAACTCGGCCTGCCTCAAACCAGTTTTTTTCGAGGTCGCAAACCGCTGCTTCGCGCTAAAGAGGAACAGTTTGAGGTATCACTGCAAGAGGCTGAAGCGGGTTTGTTAACCCTGCCTGTTGCCACGACCGAACATACCGGAGACGGAACCTATAGCATTACCGTTGAGATGAAAGTAGCCACTAAAGATCGAGGCGACCGGGTTAGACCGGCCAAATCAACGAGCCGTTTGGAGACAAAGTTTATCGATAGTGCTGTGGGTCTTAATTTGGCCAGCAGTTTAGGCTCTACTTACCAAGAAAAATCGACTAAGAAAGCAGATTTTTCACTCATCGTATCCGGTCAGAAAAAGAAGCCGGCTAAGGTATCACTCAACCACACATATGACAAAATATGGGATACCGAAGATGCTCAGGTTTTTACCAAGTCGATCCAGGAGATTAACCACCGTCAAGCCAAACTCAAATCTGTTTTGGATGTTGAGACCCTCTATGCCAACCTTTATGGCGAAAGCGTAAAGCGGTTTACCAATGTTGGCCTGCCGTTACGGATTGGTGAAGCCATTACCCTGGCTAAAATTCTTACGTACACATGCCAATATTTTCTTAACAGCCCTGATCGCGTTAACGGGCTTTTGTTGCCCATTTGGGAGCGCGCGCTCTCTCTCGATGCCGATACAACCGACAGCTTAAATATTATCAGAGTTCTGGGCTATCATCACTTGCTTAGACTTTCAATTGCTTTGAGTTTTGGGATAATTCGACAGGCTACAGGCCGCCAGTTGTGGTCATTAGAAGAGCGTCAGGCTGTTGCAAACCATGTAGCTGATACCGTGGAAATGGGAGATCCCCTGGATTTAGAGTTTCTCTACTTACCGCTGCTTATAGCCGGAACGCATATTTCCGATAAACTGGTCTTGCCGGGCGAGGACGTTAAAAATACGCTAGCCCTTATGAGGCAGGCCCGTCAGGCGCGGCCTGAACTATTCAAAGATAAAGACATGGCAAAAGCGAACCACGTGTATAATCAAATTATGCAGAAGGCCCTTGCTTAAAAATTCAACGCGGGAATTTCATTTGTTTAGAAATTCCCGCGTTGAGGTACTTACCCTAACCCTGCTTGCAAATCGGCCACGCGAGCCTCTAGCTCAGCTCGACGCAGTTCAGCCGCTTTACGTCCTTCATTTAAGATATCATCAGCCCAGGCTTTAGCCTGCAACTGCAAGTCAGCGCCGCTTCGGGGAGTAGTGAGCAGAACGGCTGACGCTCCCAGAATAAGCCCGGTTAAAAAGCCGGCTACAAAACGCATCTTACTTTAACCTCCGTAGTATGTAACAACAATTCATGAAACAGGCTTTATAAATTAGTGGTCCCATTATACCACGCTCCCTGTATAGAAAAAAGAGTATAACTACAGGCTTGAATGAACCCATTGCTTTTATCACCGTCATCAACACAATCAACCGCTGCTGTTATTTTGGCAGCCGGGGGTTCATCGCGCTTTGGGTCGCCCAAACAGTTGGCCCTTTGGCACGGTAAAACGTTTATTGAACATATTGTCGATGTCGCTCTTGCCTCTGTGGCTCATCCCGTTATTGTTGTCTTAGGCGCAGAGCGAGAGCAGAGTCAAAAGCTGTTAAAAGACAAACCAGTCGAAATTGTTATGAATGATTGTTGGGATGAAGGACAAAGTACATCGTTACAAGCCGGTCTGGCGGCACTCTCTCCCGAAATTAGCAGCGCCTTGTTCCTCTTAGTCGATCTGCCGGCTGTCACGCCCGATATTATCGATGCCATTATTGAGCGATACCGGCATACCCGTGCCCCGCTTGTGTGGCCTGAATTTGAAGGAAAACGTGGCAACCCTGTTCTTTTTGATCGTTCGCTTTTTGCCGAACTCCACCAAATCAGCGGCGATACCGGCGGCAAGCCAGTGTTGATGGCCCACAAAGCTCAGGCCGAACGCGTAAACGTAACAAATCCCGGCATTATTCAGGATTTTGACCATCCTGAACATCTACCCCCCTCCCATGACGAGACTTCATATCGCCAAAAATAATTTCCAGACTTGATTATTTCGGTACCTTTTATATATACTAAATTATTGCGTTTTAGCTAAACTGTATGTAAGACACAGTTTTTTCGCGCTTTATTCGCACTTTAATTTTATATTAATGTAAAATTAAACAAACTTTAGTAGACTCCAACAATATTAATTGTGAGGTAGCTCACAATCCTGTTGGTAAATTACCTCTATAACAGGATAGAAGCCCCACTTTCCCCCGCAGCAAAGTCGCTCAAGCAATGTAGCACTGTGTAGAGTCACTATTTCCCAATTAAATACCGCCTGATCTTAATTCAATCCTATCTTGAACCTGTGCAGGGAGACGTGGAAATGAACAAAGCTGCAATTCATTCGCACCCAGAAAATGTTGAGCATAACTGGGGCATCAAATCGTATATTTTAGGTGTTGTTCTGTTAATTGTCGTGCTTGAGCTTATCCTTGATTCCGCTCTAAAAACAGAGGCTAGCCGTTTGTTCTTAGCCGGAAGCGTTTTTATGCTGGCGATGTTCGCCTTACATAAAAATGTATTTGTTGCGAAACAAAAGAAACGCAATTGGAGTGAATTGGTTAGACGGACCAACCTGGAATGTCAAGTGGGAAATGCTTTTCTCAGTAATCCGGTCTATCTTGAAGGGTTTTACCAAGGGCGGGCGGTTGTTCTCAAAAACAATAGTGATAAAGGTATTTTTAGCTTACCCTCCACCCGCATTGAAATGATGCTTGAAAACCTCAGCAATACCTCTCTCCGGCTGCGCGGCCCCTACCCCAAAAATATTAAAGATGCCACGGATGGGATTCTAACGGATGTGTTTAGCGCAGCGAAACTTAAGCAAGTTGGCTACAACCAGCGTTTTTTCGTGGGTGCCAGTCATATACATCTCACCACAAAATTACTTTCCGTCGCAACTATTCAAAATAAACTCGAAAGCCTAAACGAGCCTGTCAAAATCATTTTAGAAAAAGGCAAAATTTATTTCGATCATCCTGGCTACGTCTACGATGCTGAATACCTATGCTTTTTGCTCGATCTGGTTAATGATATTGCCAATGCTGTCGAGCGCACAGCCAATACTCGTATTATGTTGTCGATGGCCGCCTGACGCAGCGCTATTAAAACAGCTCTCTTGACCTCATAATTGAGAATAGTGTTTCTTGCCTATCGAGCTAAGGCCACTGCTTTGAGCAGGGTTTGCGGTTGATGCCGATATTGCGACCAATCCACTCGGCCTTCTGATACAGCCTTAAATGTTTCCGTCAGTGTCAAATTAACCGGTGTGGCGATGCCTAATTTCTGCCCCGCCGCCACAATCGCTCCATTCAGAACCATAATTTCTGTTGACGTGCGCCCCGCTTCGAGATCGATGTGCAGCGAGGGCATTTTACTACCCCGTCCACTGACCATAGCCGGCCGCAACATTGTGCGTTTCATCGCCAAAGGCAGCCAGTTGGCATTAAGCAGCCGAGCCAACCAATCGACCGCGTACCCCGGCAGTTTTACGGCGTTGATATCCATCGCTTTCATCACGGCTAAGCCTTCGCGTAGGGCTTCAATTTCCATATTAAAAAGATCAGTGTTGTCGATTATACGGGCCGGCGTTTCATCCAAAATAGCCGATGACGCATTATTGATAATATTGAGCAGCAGTTTCGACCATTTCATTGCCTGCCAATCCTCATAAATAGGCGTAGTCAGCCCGACCTGTTCCAGCGCTGTAGCCAGGGTATCAACCGGCTGACCAACCCGAAGCGGTGCTAATCCTAATCCTCCTTTATCTTTGCTGACGGCGATTACCCCCAAATCTGGAACGCTAATGGGAATAGTCACGGTGCCGGCAATGACGCGCTCTGCGCCAAAGGCGTCGGCCAACAGCTTTTCATTCCCAATACCATTTTGCAGCGAGACAACATAACTGCGCTCAATTGAAAAAGGGGCAGCTGTAATCTGGTCGATAATTTCGGCGGTGCTGGGCGCTTTGACAGTCACCAAAATAAAATCGTAAGGGCTGCTTAGCTGATGTACATCGGTGGCGATGTTTGGCGACACCGTTTGGTTTGGCTGGGTGGGATGCTGCAATACCAACCCTTCTGCCGCGATTTTGTTCATTAGCGCCGGTCGCCCCAGTAAAGTAACTTGATTTCCGGCAGCTGCCAGTCGTCCACCAACAAAACAGCCGATAGCGCCGGCTCCAACCACAAGAATTTTGAGCATAGTTTTGGTTCCCAACGTGATATTTTAGGAAGAAAATTTTTTAAATAGTATGTCCTATTTTAATAAAATTTCACTAATTGCCCTAATCCTTGTTAGTGCTCTCGGCTGTTTTTATCATAGCCATCGAGTTGTTTGAAGAATGCAGCAGGCAAAAAAGTGCGTGTTCGAGTAACTTTGGTATAATTCCCCCAACACCCATAAAGGAGGATCCATGACACCCCCAACCCACCCCTCTATGCCCTGCGGCGGTGGCCGGCTCGACCCACAAGCGGAACAATATCTCGACGCTTTAGCTCTACTGAATGGACCGCCGTTGCAGACAAAAACGCCGGAACAAGCCCGTATCGATCGCATTGCTTCCGGTAAAGCCAACGCCGGTGTGATCGAATCGGTCGCCCACATTGAGGATCGACACATCCCCGGCCCGGCAGGCGAACTACCGATCCGGATTTATACGCCGGCAGGCGCGGCTCCCTTTCCGGTGGTCGTCTTCTTTCACGGTGGCGGCTGGGTGACGGGCAATGTTGAGACGCACGATCCGCTGTGTCGCTCGCTGGCGAAACGATCGGGCTGTATTTTCGTGTCGGTCGATTATCGATTAGCGCCTGAGTGTAAACACCCCGGCCCTGTTGAAGATGCCTATGCCGCCACCGTTTGGGTCGCCGAGAATGCCGCTAGCTTCGGTGGCGACGCCACGCGACTGGCTGTCAGCGGCGATAGTGCAGGTGGACAACTGGCCGCCGCCGCAGCAATGATGGCCCGCGACAAAAACGGGCCGGCCATCGCCCACCAACTGCTCATCTACCCGGTAACCAATACGGCGACGCTGGTCACGGCATCGTACTTGAAATTTGCCGAGGGCCTCAATTTAACCCGTGACGGGATGCTCTGGTTTCGTAACCATTACATTGCCCACGAAGACGATGCACGGCATCCTTACGCCTCACCGCTGCTGGCTAAGGATTTCAGCAATCTACCGCCGACTACCCTTATTACGGCCGAGTTTGATGTCCTCCACGACGAAGGCCGTGATTATGCCGAACGGCTGGCCGCCGCCGGTGTGCCGGTTACCTATCGCTGTTATGGTGGCTTGCTGCATGGCTTTGTAACCAATGCGGCTGTGATGCATCGGGCGTACGATTGCTTCGATGACATCGCTCATATTTTGCAAGCTGTGTTCAAACGATAAGAACGGTTGATGACAAAAACAAACCGCTTACGTGTTTTCCAACAGCAAATTCAGCGACTCGAACGGCGTTTGGTGTTATTAACGGAAGTGAGCAACCGGCTGTCGTGGCTGCGGGCAATTGTCTTTTTTGCCGGCCTGCTGACGAGCGGCGCTGTCTTTTATTTCTACGGTCCTTGGCTCTTTGCGGTCAGTTTTATCATCGCGACGGTGCTATTTAGCATGGCGGTTTACGCCCACCAACGAATTGAGCAAGCAGTGACGCGCCATCGCGCCTGGCGTGATATCAAGCGCACCCACATCGCCCGTATGCAGCTTGACTGGCCTAATATCCCTCTTCTTTCGCAGCGCCAGCCTCGTTTCGAGCATCCCTTCGAAGCCGACCTCGATTTACTGGGTGAGCGCTCGGTTCACCAACTGCTCGATACCACGGTTTCGCTGGAGGGCAGCCAGCGCCTGCGAACCTGGTTAACCGATGCCGATCCCGAGTTGACGCAGATTATCCGGCGGCAGGAACTGGTCAAAGAACTGCTGCCGCGCCATCTGTTTCGCCATAAGGTGATTCTCAACGCGACGGCGGCCGCCAACACGGCCAAAATATGGAACGCTCAGCGGCTGCTCACCTGGCTAGACCAACCGACGGATAACGCTTGGGGATTATGGATAATAGTCGCTGGAGGGCTGGTAATAGCCAACGCCGTTTTGTTTTGGCTCAATTATATCGACCTCATCCCGGCGATTTGGCAGATAACGCTGGTGCTGTACTTTGGCCTGCTGTTCTTCAAATCAAGCACTACCAAAGAACTCTTTCACGAGGCGCTCACTTTGCAGGACGCTCTCAAACAGCTTGATGCCGTCTTTCAGCAGATCGAGCGCTATTCCTACCGGCATACTCCCTACCTAAAAGCGCTGTGTGCTCCATTTTTGGACGACGAGAATCAACCCTCGCGGCATATGAGCCAGATTAATCGCGTGGTTGTTCTGGCTGGGCTGCGCGAGAATCCATTCGTGTGGCTGCTGCTCAATTTGGTGTTTCCGTGGGACTTTTTTGTTGCGTACCGACTCGATCGCGTCAAAATGGGGCTGGCCCAGCCCGCCCCGCACTGGCTCGATGCCTGGTTCGAGCTGGATGCGCTTAGTGCGCTGGCTAACTTTGGCTACCTCAATCCAACCTATACCCTACCAGAAGTTGTTGAAATCGAGCAGGCTCAACCGTCCGATGCCGTTTTTCAGGTTGTTGGCCTGGGCCATCCGCTGCTGCCGGAAGCGGATCGGGTTTGCAATGCTTTCACCATCGATTCTTTGGGTGATATCGCCATCATCACCGGCTCGAATATGTCGGGCAAAAGCACGTTTCTGCGGACAATTGGCGTTAACCTGGCCTTGGCGTATGCCGGTGGGCCGGTTTGTGCCGACCAGCTTCATACCGGCCTTTTCCGACTCTTTACCAGCATCAAAGTGAGCGATTCGGTCACGAGCGGTATTTCGTACTTTTACGCCGAGGTTAAACGGTTAAAAGCGCTGCTGGATAAATTAGAGCGCGACCACCCGCTGCCGCTGTTCTTTTTTATCGATGAAATTTTTCGGGGGACCAACAACCGTGAGCGTTTGATCGGCAGCCAATCGTATGTGCAGGCTTTGGCAGCTCGGCGCGGCGTGGGATTGATATCGACCCACGATTTAGAGTTGGTCAAGCTGGCCGATGAGGTGCCGGCCATCAGCAACTATCATTTTCGCGATGATGTAACCGACAGCCGGATGGTGTTTGATTACACGCTGCGGCCGGGGCCATGTCCCACCACAAATGCGCTCAAGCTGATGGCTCTAGAAGGATTGCCGGTGAGGGGGGACGACCAGTAGCGGTAAGATCATTAAGATGAAAAACGTAGGGCAAACTTAAGTTTGCCCTACGTTTTTCATCTGCTAATTGACGAGCGGAGCGTCCTCAAATGAGGAGCGGTTTTTGCCTCTGCTGTTCGCATCTGAGGATACTCACTCCTCGACTTACTATGCATTTTTGACTTTACAAACCCTTCTTGGCCTCCACAACCTCACGAATTCGGTCGATGAGATCATATATATCCATCGAGCCTAACTCTTCCTCCGTTCGCAGTCGGACCGATACCGTTTCACTTTCTAGCTCGCGATCACCAACTATTAGCATATAGGGCGTTTTTTGTTTTTGCGCCTGCCGAATCTTCTTGGCAATTCGATCGCCGGAATCATCAACTCCGACGCGGAACCCGGCGTCCTTGAGCAGTTGGGCTGCCTGATGAGCGTAGGCATTATGGCGGTCGGCGATGGGCAGCAGAATGATTTGCTGCGGCGACAGCCACACCGGAAACGCGCCGCCGTAATGCTCGATAAGGATGCCGAAGAAGCGCTCCATACTGCCGAATAAAGCCCGATGCAG
>JAGRBY010001370.1 GCA_020433835.1 Anaerolineae bacterium
GAGGCCGGCCTCTTTGTCGTGGTGATCGGGTTGACGGTGATGGTGCTGTTAGCGCCCTTTATCATTCTGCCGGCCCTCGATGGCAGCCCGCAATGGTGGCTGGTCTCCTTCCGTTCGATACTGGGCCGCTCTTCGTGGGAAACGGTTTGGGCGGTGGCCGAAGGCTATTACGGCTTTGGTCAAGTTGGCGGCGACCGGCTCGATCCCAATGTGACGCAGGCCAGCTTTGCCATCCACAACGGCTGGCCGGGCGGGGTCTGGTTCTTAATTACCTTGGCTTTTGCCGGGGGGTATGCCTATCTCTTCACCCGACCGGCCAATTACAAGCAGCCGCGCAACCTGGTGGCCTTCGGCGGGCTAACGGTGATTATTTTTATGCTTTACTCAAAAGGCTATAGCCCGCAATTTCTGGTTTACCTGCTACCCTTTATCATCTTACTTATGCCCACCGGACGCGGGTTGATCTATGCCTTGATTTTGACCGGGCTAAACGTGTTGGAGCAGCCGATTTATTTCGTAATGCTGCCCAACGACGGCTGGCTGCTTATCTTCGTGGTCGTAGCCCGTTTTCTCACCTTAGCCGCCTTGGGCTTGGAATTCGGGCTGATCATCTGGCCCATTGAG
>JAGRBY010001371.1 GCA_020433835.1 Anaerolineae bacterium
AGGACCCGGAGATGTTACAGCGCCAGTTTGGCCTGCTGTCCGACTACCTGTCAGCGGAGCTGGGTGTGCCGGTGGAGTACAAGCCGGTGACCGACTACACCGCGGCCGTATCCGCGTTCCGCTCCGGCGACCTGGACATGGTCTGGTTCGGCGGATTGACGGGCGTGCAGGCCCGCTTGCAGGTGCCCGGCGCCGAGGCGCTGGTGCAGCGCGACATCGATGAAACGTTCCACAGCGTCTTCATCGCCAACGCGGCCAGCGGTTTGCAGCCGTTCGACGACATCGGCGGGCTGGCGGAGCTGAAAGATCACACCTTTACCTTCGGCAGCGACTCGTCGACGTCAGGCCGGCTGATGCCGCAGTACTTCCTCAAGGAGGCCGGGGTGACGCTGGACGACTTCACCGGCGAGGCGGGCTTCTCCGGTTCGCACGACAAGACGATCCAACTGGTCGAGGCGGGAACCTACGACGCAGGCGCGCTCAACGAGCAGGTCTGGGACAGCCGCGTTGCCAGCAACGAGGTGGATCTGTCAAAGGTGGTGGTGCTCTGGCGCACGCCGTCCTACCACGACTACCACTGGGTGCTGAACCCGGAAGCGACTGCACAATACGGCGCTGACTTC
>JAGRBY010001372.1 GCA_020433835.1 Anaerolineae bacterium
GCAGGCGAACTCGCGGCGGGCGAGACTGCAAAATCAGCCCATACCGTTCCAGCCCCTGCGGAATCACATCGTCTTCAAACTGCAGTTCCACGATTTTATGCTGGCTGAAGCGATCAACGATTGCAGCAAGAGGACCATCATGGATGACGGTCCCCTTGTTGATAACAATGGCCCTCTCACACAATGCCTCAACGTCCTTCATATAATGGCTGGTCAGAATGACGGTGATCCTCTGTTCCTTTTGGTAGTGTCGCAGAAACTCCTGCACACGTCGTTGACTGACAACATCCAGCCCAATCGTTGGTTCGTCCAGAAACAACACGTCCGGCCGGTGGAGCAGGGCGGCTATCAGCTCCATCCTCATGCGTTCTCCCAGGGACAATTCTCTAACCGGCTGAGACATCAACTTGCCGACTTCCAGTAATTCAGTCAGCTCATCCAGCCGCCAGTGATAGTCGACTGTGGAGATGCGATAGATCTCTTTGTGCAGCCGAAATGATTCCTGAGCCGGCAGATCCCACCACAATTGTTCTTTCTGACCCGTCACCAGCGAAAACCGGCGGCGATAAGCATCTTCGCGTTTCCACGGAACGTGCCCAAGCACCTCGGCGGTGCCCGATGTT
>JAGRBY010001373.1 GCA_020433835.1 Anaerolineae bacterium
CTTCCTCAAACTGGCCAGTGTCCAATAATGCCCAGCCATACCCTGCGCTAAGCACGGGGCGTGTGCGGATCAGCGTATCGGGCAAGGTCTGCACCCATTTTAGCCATTTAACCTCTTGAAAACTGCGATCCATGCCACGCCACGCTAGCTCAATTTGGTCTGCGGCCAGCTCGAAATCGTTGGCCGCCACAGCATGTTCAATGGCCTCATGGCGGGCGTTCTGCTCGATAAACCAGTGGCTAGCCCGCTGGTGACTGATGGTCGCCAGCTCTGGGTGTTTGGATTGTGCGTATGCTTGCAAGACATCGGCAAAGAGATGGTGGTAGCGATACCAGTGGCGCTCATTGTCCAGAGGGATGAGGAAGATGTTCTGCGTTTCCAGCACTTTCAGGATTTGTTGGCTGGCGGTTGATTGACAGACTGCATCGCATAAATCGGCACAGAGGCGGGTGAGAACGGCCGTTTGCAGCAAGAACTCCTGCACTTCAACGGGTTGCTGATTGAGCACCTCTTCCACCAGATAGTCCATGATGAAGTGATGACTACCCGTAAAGCTGGTCACAAACGCATCCACATCAGCCCGATTTTTCATGGAGAGCGCCGCCATCTGTAACCCAACCAC
>JAGRBY010001374.1 GCA_020433835.1 Anaerolineae bacterium
CTGTCAATAATCTCCAACGGCGTCACACAGACCGGACAACCGGGGCCGTGGATGAGTTCGATGTTGCTGGGAATGAGTTGATCGATGCCGTTGCGAATAATCGAGTGAGTCTGCCCGCCGCACACTTCCATTATCGCCCACTGGCCTTTGGTCAGGCGATGAATATCATCGAGTAGCTTTTCAGCCAGGTCCGGGTCTCTAAATTCGTCTAAATATTTCATCATTGTCCCCTTTCAACATCGTTGTCACAATTAAACTCTGTCCGTAACAAGCAGGGGATGGTGTAGGACAAACTTAAGTTTGTCCTACACCATCCTGAATTATTGAGTATTATAAGCCAATTAGCGACTTTTACAATCCCCCGTCAAACCGCGTGTTCGGCCTCATCAACGCCGAGTTCTTCCTCTAAAAGGCCCAATTCTCTAAACAGGGCCAACGTTTTCTGCGCCTCATCCTCATCGAGTTTGGAGATGGCAAAACCGACGTGGATGATGGTATAATCGCCCACTTCTATTTCCGGCAGGTACGCCAGACAGACTTCTTTGACGATGCCGTCAAAATCGACGCGGCCCATGCGGGTGCCGTGCTGTTCGTAAATTTCAACCACTTTACCGGGTACGCC
>JAGRBY010001375.1 GCA_020433835.1 Anaerolineae bacterium
TGGTCTGATCGGTCCGGTCATACGATTCACGAGTCGATTGAAAGGTCTGATGGGTCAGGTCATATGATTCACGAATCGATTGGAACGGTCTGATGGGTCGGGTCGTATGATTCAGCAGTCAATTGAACGGTCTGATATATCCGATCGTATGATTCAAGAATCGATTGGGCCCGTCTGATCTATCCGGTCGTATGATCCAGCGGTCAATTAGATAACGTCGCGAGGCCACTCCCCAAAATGGAACACGGATTAGACGGATCAGACCGATCAACACGGATAAACCCCTATCGAGATCAGTGAAAATCCGTTCAATCCGTGTGATCCGTGTCCCATAGTTTACCGGGGTAAGGCAAGTTGGCCATACTAACAACATAGGGTGATATGTCGGGCTGTCCAATTGACTGCTCGATTATTGAAACTGAGGCAAAAACCTAACGGGGGCTAGGTTTAGGTAAACTGAACGGCCAGCGTCCCTAACCCGGCAAACGTCGCCTCAAAATGGTCGCCGGGAACGACGGGGTGAGGCTTAGTAATCGCGCCGGTGATGGCGATTTCACCGGCTTCGAGGCGGCGGCCATGCTCGGCCAGCTTGTTGGCAATCCAGGCGATGGATCGGGCCGGA
>JAGRBY010001376.1 GCA_020433835.1 Anaerolineae bacterium
GTCTGATACGACATCTGCAATCGATTGATCAAGACGGTGCGAAGGTCGGCCACTACGTTCCTGCCTCTCTTTGGTTCCAAATCGCCGCCATCTGGCGGTCTGCCGGATTCAGCATAAAACGTTTTGCCGTTCGGAAACGCGAACACCCCGGCCGAGTGGCCGGGGTGTTCGACGGAAGTTCGACGTGATGGACTAGTAGTCCATGCCGCCCATGCCGCCCGGCATCGCCGGAGGCGCAGCCGGCTCCGGCTTGTCGGTGATCAGCGCTTCGGTCGTCAGGATCATGCCCGCGATCGAGGACGCGTTGGCGACGGCCGAGCGGGTGACCTTCACCGGGTCGGTGATGCCAAGCTCGAACATATCGCCGTACTTCTCGGCGATGACGTCGTAGCCGATCGAGGTGTTGCCGCCTTCGGTCTGGGCCCGGCGAACGGTCTCGATCACCACCGAGCCGTCGAGGCCGGCGTTGGCGGCGATACCGCGCAGCGGCTCTTCGAGCGCGCGGCGGAGGATGTTGACGCCGGTCTTGATGTCGCCTTCTGCCTCAACAGCATCCAGCGCGCTGACGGCGGTGATGAGCGCAACGCCACCACCCGGAACGATGCCTTCCTCGACGGCGGC
>JAGRBY010001377.1 GCA_020433835.1 Anaerolineae bacterium
TTGCCGGCCATATCGAAAACACCAAAGGGGCTTTGGTTGGTTGCCTTCCCGCCAACTTTATACGTGCCACTCCGGGGCAGTTCGACTGCCCGGAAATTATCACCCCAAGGAAAGAGCCGGCCTTCTGAACCGCGAGCAGCCACTTCCCATTCGGCTTCGGTTGGCAGCCGTTTCTTGGCCCACGCGCAGTAGGCGGCGGCTTCATCCCAGGTTACGCCCATGACCGGAAAACTCTCCTGATCGGCCGGAATGTTGCCGCCGATCCAACTTTCGGGATGTGTGCCGCCGGTATCGGCCAAAAACTCGGCGTATTGGGCATTGGTCGTTTCATATTGATCCAGCCAAAACGACTCCAGGTCCACCTGTTGGGCGGCGGCGTGATCTCTATCAGCAGTTAGAACGCCCACTGAGTAGGCATTGCCGGGAATTTGGATCATTCCCACCGATGAGGGTAGGTTCGGATCGACCGCAGGCCCTTCTTCAGCCACTTGAGCGACTTGGCTGGTGTCCTGAGTCGCTTCCGTACCACTTTCACCGCTGTTTGTTGCAGTTGCCTGGCCGGTTTCTTCTTGAGAACCATTCGTGACCTGGGCCTGCTCTGCGGTTGGTTGAGAGGTTGTC
>JAGRBY010001378.1 GCA_020433835.1 Anaerolineae bacterium
CCTGCCAGTGTACGATTTCCGCTTCGTGAATACCTTCGCCGAGATCGGGGAGTTTGAATTGGTACATGGTGTTCAATGAGCTATCCTTGGTCATTGCATTCTATGTGTTGATAGGGGTATTAAAATTGTAGTCAGAACTGCATTTTTTGGAAAATAGGTGGTGGGGAGCGTTGGGTGGTGTAATGCGTGTGACATTGCAGCCGATAAATGGTGATGTTGATAGGCTAAGGCTGAGTAGAAAAATAGAGATTGAGCCATCACTTCACGAAAGCGGTTCGTTTCTTTTCTTTTTCTTAGCCTTAGCCTCAGCCTTAGCCTGATTTACACGCATTGTCTGCTACAATTACCCTTCGTCCGTAGCAGTTAACGGCCTGACATACTCAAAAAGCTCGGTGGCCATGGTAAGTTTGTCGGCGCGGTCGGTGCGGCTGCCGGCGTGGCGGGTAACCTCGATGATTTTGCTGCGCATGCGGTAGCCCATATTGGCCTCAACAATGCGGCGATTGGCTTCCAGCAGGCTGTCCAGCTCGGGCAGCGACAGTTCGGACGGCTGTTTGTGGCGATAGAGATTTTGCAGCGTCATCCCCAGCCCTAAAATGAGTTGCACGGCGTCCACACC
>JAGRBY010001379.1 GCA_020433835.1 Anaerolineae bacterium
CGGTAGAGCCGCAGGGTCACGGGGCCATCCAGCGGCCGGTCAAAGGCGGGATCGTACGGCGCCCAGACCGTGACGCGCTGTCCCTGGCGCGCGAATTCTGCGCAAAGCGCCTCCACGAATGTGCCGCTGAAGTCGCCCGCAAAACGCGGATAGTTGTGGGTCAAGACGCCGATGTGCATGGGGAGATTGTAGCGTACGGGGGCGAAATGCGGAAAGGGAGGGGGAGAGATTAAGAGATTGAGAGATTGGGGGCCGGTCTCCCCGCACCCCAATCTCCTAATCTCCAATCTCCCAATCTCTTCTCCCACAAAAAAGGACAGAGCCCCTTCCGGAACTCTGTCCTCTTTTTATCGCTTGCGACTCAGTGTGTGTGGAGTGTTACGGGATGCAGACCTTGTCGCCAGGATACAGATAGTGGTTCGGGCGATCCTTGATCCAGGGGTTCGCTGCGAGCATGGCGCCGGCGGGCTTCATGTACATGGCGCCGATCTCGTAGAGGCCTTCGCCCTTCTCGACCATGTGGTACTTGGAGCATTTCATATCCATGCCGCCCGACATACCACCGCCCATCATCTCGCCGCCGCCCATCATGCCGCCACCGCTCCAGCCGGTGTTCAT
>JAGRBY010000137.1 GCA_020433835.1 Anaerolineae bacterium
AGAATGTCTTCGCGATCAAATAAAATTCTATAGTTACCCACACGCAGACGATAGGCTACATCAAAATCGACCAGTCGCTTCACATTAGGCGTAGCTATGGGATCTGCTGCCAGCTTGTCGATACGTTCTAAAATTCGCCGTTGGTCAGCTTTGGGACAGCGGGCCAAATTTTTTAGAGCGGTTTCTGTAAATTCTACTCGATAGGGCGTCTTACTCATAATTTTGAATACCTTGAAGTAGCTACAACTGGTGTTCCTCTTCCTTATTCGCTGTTCGTTGCCTCTCGCCAGGCGCGGAGGAGTTCGGCTACACTCCAGGCCTGGGCAAAACAGCCACGCGGCGAGTGGGGTGGATTGCCGTTAAAGATTTCGCTGATGGAGCCAAGACAGCCGTCGGAGAGGTGGTTGGCTACGGCGGCTAAAAAGGCTTTGGCCTGGGCTGCATCGCCGTAAACGCGATAGTGAGCTGTGGCGAAGGGGCCAAGCAGCCAGACCCAGACCGTGCCTTGATGATAAGCGCCATCGCGGGTCTCCGGCATACCGCCGTAGCGTCCAATATAGTCCGGCGCTGTTGATGATAGACTGCGCAGCCCGTACGAGGTCCACAACTCACGGGCGCAGGTATCGACCACAGCTTTGGCCTGGGCGTCGGTTAAGAGTTTGAAGGGCAGCGAGACGGCAAATATCTGGTTGGGGCGCAGGCTGGTGTCGCTGCGCCGGCCATCCGGGCTTAGCTCGCCTTCAGGGCCATCAACAACATCATAGAGATAGCCGCCGGCCTCGTACCAAAATCGTTGCCGGAAGGTTTCGGCCACGCGTTCGGCTTCAGAAGTATAGTCTTCGAAGGTGGCTTCGGGTTGGCCTGTCGCTTGGGCCAGTTCGGCCATAATTCGCAGGGCGTTGTGCCACAGGGCGTTAATCTCGACCGCCTTGCCGATGCGCGGCGTAACGACCCAGTTGCCGACTTTGGCATCCATCCAGGTGAGTTGAACCCCGCTGGTGCCGGCGAACAGTAAGCCATCATCAGCCACGTGAATATCATAGCGGGTGCCGCGTCGGTGCCAGTCGATGATATCGGCCAGGATGGGGTAGAGGTCTTGGATCAGGCTCATGTCGTCCGTAGACTGCCAATATTGATAGACCGCGTGAAAGTACCAGAGCGTGGCATCGACGGTGTTGTACTCCGGAGTTTCACCGGCATCGGGAAAGCGATTGGGCAGCATGCCCTGGTCAACGTAGCGGGCGAAGGTGCGCAAAATTATCGCCGCCAGGTCGGGTCGGCCAGTGGACAGGGTGAGGCCGGGGAGGGCAATCATCGTGTCGCGCCCCCAATCGCTAAACCAGGGATAGCCGGCAATGACCGTTGCGCCCGCTGTGCCGTCATCGAGCGAGCGCTCGACGATAAACTGATCGGCGGCCAGGGCCAGGTGGCGTATCCAGGTCGGTTCATCGGGCGGTATGCTGTATAACAAATCGGCCTGCCGACGGCGCTCTTGCTCCAGGGCATCGAGACCGGCGTGGGGTGTAACCGGTTCAGTGGAGCAGATAATGGTCACTATTTCGCCGGGAGTCAGGGTGATGTGAAAGCGTCCGGGCCGCAGTAAATCTTCGCGGCTGTCGAGGCCACGCTCGCTTTCGCGCTCGTGGTTAAAGTTCCAGTACCAGGTGGTATCCGGGTGGAATTCACCCCGGTCGGCCACCACGCTGTAGGGGTGGGCATCGTCAAAGGCGCGAATGCGAAAGCCGCCCGCTATCGGCTCGACATTGAGTGACCAGCCGCCGAGGCTGTGGCTGTGGTAATCGCGGTAGGTACACAGCGGGTCGATCTCCAGGGTGACCGGGCCGGTACCCTGGCTGAGATGATAGGTTATGTAGGTGGTGTTCTGACCGTAGGCCATCCAGACCCGCTGTTCCAGCCGGGCATCGGCCATAATATAGTGCCAGACAGGGATAAGGCCATCGAGCCGGAACGACTCGAGAAATTGGTAGCCGTGGGGATCGACTGTGCCGTCGGTGAAGCGATTGGCAAAAAGGGGATACTCTGCATCCTGATAGCGGGCTGTGACATCGAGTTTGCTGACCAACATCGTCCGGCCCAGCGGCGGGTTGAGAGCGGCCAGCAGCAGGCCGTGATAGCGGCGCGTGTGCGCTCCGGACAGCGTGCCGGCCGCAAAGCCGCCGATACCATTGGTGACCAGCCATTCTTTACGGGCTGCGATATCATAGTGGCCGCAGTCGGCGCGGCCGAGTTGGATCGTCATTGTGTGCTCCTGTGGGGGTGAATGGATAGTTGGTTAGTTTGATAGTTGAATGGTGGTAACCAACCATAAAACTAACTAACCAACTGCCCAACCATCCATCGTTATTATGATTCTAGCATAGAGGGGGGTTGTTGCAAGATGATAACAAAATTGCTAACAGAGTCTTACAGTTTCGTGACGGATAGTAACTACAAGATGAGGCATGCCATCTGAGCACAGACAGCATGCCTATTGAGAAAGAAGGAAAGAAAAACAAATTAAACGGCTGGCTTGCCGTAATCGACGTACCAGCCTTCGCTTAAGCGAGGAATATGCTTTGCCACCCGTGCCGACCAGGGTGTAGCGCGATAGTTGGCGGTGGCGGCCAAAACGCGCAGTCGACTAACGGCCGTGGTGTAGAGGAAACGGTCGCGGGCGTCGGCGTCGGCAATATCGAGAGCTTCACTCCAGATAGCCCGCCCGGCGACAAAACCGGCGGCCCCGGCTTCGCAAGCGATCTCGACCTGCCGCTGGAAGGTGGTGAAGTTGACCCCGGCACTAAGCAGCACCCACGGAATATCGCCGCAGGTGTTGGTCAGTTGGCGGCAGGTCGAGATCATCTTGGCCTCGTCGCTTTCGTGGTTGGCATCGGTCGGGAACTCGGCTTTGAGGATGTCGACCCCCAGCGGCAGCAGCCGGCGGGCCGACTCGAGTACCAACTCCGGGCGCTGCGCGGCGAAAGCGGCATCGGTTTTCTTCTGGCCCGGCTCAAGCGGATAGCAAATCGGCTCCAGCATGAAAGGGATTTCATAGGTGTCACACTCAGCCGCAACGTGGCGGACAACATCCTCCTGGGCGGCGGCATTCGGGGCATCAGGGTGATAATAGAGCAGCAGCTTAACTCCGGCTCCACCCATACGCCGGATAGCCTCAACACTCCAGCCATCGAGCAGAGTTGTGGTTTCCCGCATCGCCTCGCTGCCGTAGCTTGATTTTTCACGGGCCACGGCCAGACCGACGCCCTTAGGCAGCACGCCCGCGGCCAAGACCGGCCCGGCGCTGTAGAGCGGGTCGAGCAGCACGGCGCTGGCGTGCGGAGCCAGGGCCGTGGCAATGCGCGTTTTCTCCGCCGCCACCGTCTCCCACGATGCTTCAGGCACGCCCAGCGTTTGGCTTAGCGAAGCCACAAAGGCATCGCGATGGTCGAACGCGGCCATTGCAAAAACGTTGAATTCATTGGTAAGCTGCTGAAAGCAGAAGAGCTTGCCCAGAGACAGCGGCTTGGTCATAGCCCGATACTCGCCAGATAAGTGCGGTTGCGTTGAGCACTTTCTTTGGGGCTGCCCATACCCGGTAGCACATCCTGCTCGACGACAATCCAACCGCTGTAATTCAACTCGCGCAGTTTAGCCAGCACCGCCGGAAAGTCGATGTCGCCCTGACCCAACTCACAGAAAACACCGTGGCCGACCGACTCAACGCCACCCCAGCCCTCTTGGCGCGATTGGGCGGCCACATTCGGCTCGTGGTCTTTGAAGTGAACGTGCCAGATGCGGTCGGCGTGTTCTTCTAAGCCTTCGATGGGATCGCCGCCACCAAAGCGGTAGTGGCCAGTGTCGAACACCAGACCCAGCACTTCGGGGTCGGTGCGATCCAACAGTTTGGCTGTTTCGGCCGGGGTTTCGATCCAGGTGCCGATGTGATGATGGAAGACGGTGCGCAAGCCGGTTTCCTGTTTGACGGCGCGGGCGATGCGGTTGGCCCCTTGGGTAAACACTTTCCATTGCGCCTCGCTCATTTCGTGTTCAGGCTTGATGCGCCCGGAGTTCAGCGTGCGGACGGGGTCACCATAGGGGTCGTTGCCCAACACAATGAAGTTATCCGGCCCGCCGACCTCGGCCAGGAGGCCCGCAGTGCGCACCGCTTCGGCTTCACTTTGGGCGTGGCGGTCGGCATCGTGCAGAAAGACGCTGACCCACGAGGCCAGCAGCTTCAAGTTGCGGCTGTCCAGTTCCTGACGCAGCTTGGCCGGGTCGGTCGGCATAAACCCCCAGTCACCCAATTCGGTACCGGCATAGCCGGTAGCCTGCATTTCATCGAGCACCTGCACATAGCCCCCGCGCTCGCCTTCAACGTTCTCAATAACCCCCCACGAGCAAGGTGCGTTACCTACAAGTATTTGAGTGTTTGTCATCGTTACGTTCTCCCGTAAAAATAAGTAGGACAAACTTAAGTTTGTCCTACGGTAATTTTCATTGTCGTTGTCGTCTCAATCGAGACTATCTGACTCTTCAGTGATTTCATCCATTTCAGTGCTTCAGTGTTTAACCAGACGAACGGATCGCTCAAATTCGGCATAAGGTTTAGTATAGGAGTGGGGCTGATGTCGACAAGAAAAGGGCTGATAGGTTTTGCAAATTATGCCTTATAATGTTACTCTTGATGGCTAATCCATCCTCCTACAGAGCCAAAAAGAATGAGCAACATCAAAATCGATACCCTGCGACCGCAATACTTTCACGCTCTCGCTCAGCTTCAGTATGATTGTTTTCCAACAGTCGATGAGAGCGAATATTTTCGAACCGAACATTTTCGCAGCCATTATGCTATCTTTCCTGAAGGCAGCTTTGTGGCGCTCAATGGGGAGCGCGTGATTGGCTTCGGCTCTGGCATCTTCGCCGATTTTGATTTCGCTCACCCCTCGCACAAATCCCACGAGATATCCGGTGACGGCTATTATACCACCCACAACCCCCATGGCGCGTACTATTATGCCATCGACATCGGGGTTCATCCTGATTATCGAGGTCGAGGCATCGGTTCGCAACTGTATGAAGCTCGAAAAGCGTTGGTCAAGAAGCACAATAAAAAAGGTATTGTAGCCGGCGGTATTATTCCTGATTATACCACGCACAAAAATTATCTAACCGTCCGGCAGTATGCCGATAAAGTAGTGGCTGGTGAACTGTACGACAGTACGCTTAGTTTTCAACTAAAAAATGGTTTTGTGGTGCGGGGTCTACTTGAAGATTATGTAGAAGACTCTGTCTCGGATAATTGGGCTACCCTTATTTTTTGGAAAAATCCCGATTATCATATAACATAAAATTGTATCTCTGGTACGGTTGACGAAACCAGGTTAAACTGTTACCATTTTATCGACGTATTTGTCAACCATGCATCAGTCTTTGGTCATTCTTTTTTATAAGGCTTTCTTCTCCATCCTTTACAAATAGTGAGCTATTTGACAAACCGTTATAAACCATATTCTTGCGTATAGGGTAGTGGGTCTTACTCCTAAATAATCACAGGTATCGAATATGTAATGGCTCAACATAACAAGATATATCTACAAGCATTTTATTACGATATTGCTTTGGGTCGCGATGTAGGGCCGGAGGTAGACTTTTTTCTTGATGCCTACCAACACTATACCGGGTCTGAACTAAAATCTGCGCTTGAAATTGCCTGCGGTCCCGGCTACCATGCACGGGCGCTGGCACAACGGGGTATCGATACGGTTGGTTTAGATTTGCATCCGGAAATGATTGATTTTGCGAAAAATCAACAGGGAGGCAACGCAGATAACCTAAGCTGGATTACCGGGGATATGCGGCATTTTCAACTTGAGCAGCCGGTTGATATGGCGGTTTGCGTGTTTGATGGATTTGATCCGTTACTTACCAATGATGATATCATCCGCCATTTTCATTCCGTCGCCGAAAATCTCAACCCGCACGGTCTCTATTTGATTCAATACACTCATCCCAGGTATTGTTCTCTTCAAGATTATGGATCTTTCTATTATGAGGGAGAACGGGATAATATTAAGGTCATTATCCATTGGGCTATTAACAACCCTGTATTTGATTTAATTACTGCCACCGCCGAAGTGGAAACAAAAATGTACGTTTGTCATAATGGACAGGAATCCACTACCGTCTACACGGCGATAGAGAGATTGTTCACACCTCAAGAGTTTCCGCTGTTGGCTCAGCTATCGAATAGACTGCGCGTTATTGGCTGGCACGGTGACTTTGATCTTCGGCAGCCGTTTGATAACTCTGCGGCGTCCCAATATATGATTTGTTTATTGCAAAAAATATAGGAGACTCATTGGCATATGCTTCAACAGCCAACGTCTTATCTATCGCCAAAATTAATAAGCAAAGTTGATCCTGACAAAGGCGGACACGGCGTTATTGCCCGAACATCAATACAGGCTGGAGAACTGCTTGTGGTGTGGGGCGGTGAAGTTGTCAGTGAAACGCAGCTTATTCATTTTACACAAGCTCAACAGCGACGCGGCATTCAAATAGAGGAAGATTTGTATTTAATTCCTCGCCGGATTGGGCCAGCCGATTACGTTAATCACTCTTGCGAACCCAATGCGGGTTTAAGTGGGCAAATCAGCCTCGTAGCTATACGAAATATAGAGCCTGGAGAAGAGGTGTGTTTTGATTACGCCACGAGCGATGGCAGCCCTTACGACGAATTTGAATGTAGTTGTAACGCGCCCACCTGTCGAGGCTATATTACAGGGAATGACTGGCGCAATCCCATTTTGTGGCACAAATATGAAGGCTATTTTTCGCCCTATCTTCAGCGTCGTATTAATCAGTTAAAGCAACAGATAAATACTATATCGCCGGCTATCATTATTTGAAAGAATAGGCATGGCATTTCTAGATCGTCTCTTTAGGCTTTACCCAACCGAACGAGGACTCGTTCTCACGTTAGGGTTTCTTCTTTTAAGTAACTCCCTCGCGCTTAATTTATCGGATGTCGTGGCGATCAGCGGCTTTTTAAGCGATGTTGGCCCCAACGGATTCCTGGTGGTATGGAGCATCAACATGCTGCTTATCGTGTTGACAACCGGCGTCCAGTCGCTTGTGGTCGACCGATTCAATCGCATCAGAGTCATGCAGATGATGTGCCTATTTTTGATGCTGGCTTATATTACGTTACCATTTATGTTCGCGGGTAATCTACTGCCGGATTGGTTTAACTATTCCACCCTTTACCTGCTGGCCGAACAGCAAGGCTTGTTCTTTCCCATTGTTTTTTGGGTACTGGCCAATGATATGTTCAACGCGGCTCAAGCCCGCCGATTGTTCCCCATAATATCAAGTTGGGCCTTTGCCGGACAGATTTTAGGCTTAAGTTTAGCCGGTTCCTTTCCATTTTTGCCCAACTACATCAACGTTACTTCCCGAGAACTGCTCTTTTTCAATGCTGTTCTCTTTTTATTAGCTTATATTCTGCTCACCCGCAGACTATATAAGGTGAAAATTCGGGAAACCCAATACAAGCGAGAAACGATACGCGAAACGTTAACTGAAGGCTGGGGATTTGTTCGCGAAGTACCTTCTTTTCGCTATTTAATGTTTTCAATGCTGGCTATCTATTTAGCGCTTACCATATTAGATTATCATTTTCTTGTCGAGTCTGATCGCACTCCGTTGTTAAATGAGGCCGGCAATTTTCAAACGTTTTATGCCAGCTTTCATTTGGTTTTAACGCTGGCTGCCGTTGCTATCCAGGGTTTGCTTACCAGCCGAATTATCACAAAAATGGCATTAAAGAATACATTTTTTATTTTGCCGTCTATGTTATTAGCCAGTGCTGTCGCTGTGTTGGCTATTCCGGGGCTAATTAGCGCCGCGCTGGGGTTAGGTGTTCCTTATCTAACCAAAGACTCCATTGACGAATCGGCTCAAAAATCGCTCCAGGCGCTGGTGCCGGAAGAGCGTCGGGGGCGGGTTAGCCTCTTTATGGACAGCTATTTGTATGCTTTCGGCACTATTTTAGGCTGTTTGGTAACGGGTGTCGCGCTTATTATCGGTTATCAATGGCCCTACATCAACAATTCTTACTTTTATTTACCGCTTGCTGTGCTATCGGCGATCTGTGCGATAGTTGCTGTTTTCAAAATGCGAGCCGCCTATGAAACCAGTCTTTTGAACTGGCGACTAAAACGACGTAGTCGGCGGGCCAGTGCCACAAGCGTCTTCGAGCTGTTAGATTTATAGCGTTCGCCGCGTTATATAACGAATAAAAAGGATAGCATTATGACTTTGCGGAAAAAAACGCTCATATTTATCGGATTAACCCTAACAGCGCTTATTATTGTTCTCTATTTTGCTTTGCGATATGTTTTAGTTGATGGTTTTGCGCAGGTAGAAGATCAGGTTGCTCAACGAAATGTCCAGCGGGTTTATGAGGCTTTCACCACAGAAGTTGATGCTATGGCCAGAAACACCGGGGATTATGCCCCCTGGAACGATACGTATAACTTCATTGAAGATAAGAACCAACAATACATTGATGATAATATGGTGGATAGCACCTTTGCTAATCTTCAACTTAATGCTGTGCTTTTTTTCAATACCGCTCATGAAATCGTTTACAATAAAGAGTTTGATTTGCAAAACGGGATCGAAGTCCCGGTAGACGAAACTATTCCGGCCCACTTTGCTGAGAATGATCAGCTCCTTCAACATAGCGAGACAACAAGTGTAAAATCTGGTTTTATTTTGTTCCCCAAAAACCCGATGCTGGTCGGCTCACGGCCTATCGTTACCAATGATTTTGAGGGGCCTATTCGCGGCACATTGGTCATGGGCCGCTTTCTCAATGATGAACTTATCTCGCAGTTAGAGAACCGTACGCAGTTTGTGCTCAACTTTCACCGGTTAGATGAACCACAAACAACGGCGACATTCGAGTCGATCATCGCCTCTATCACCGAGGAGACGCCGATACTTATCGAACCTCTTAGCTCAGAACGATTAGCGGGCTATATGGTGCTACCGGATGTTTATGGGCAACCCGGATTACTTTTACAAGTAGAAATGCCCAGGACAGTCTATACGCAAAGCCAAACGAGTTTAAAGTTGCTCATTGCAGCACTCCTTATTGTTGGAGTGGTTTTCATTATTTTGACCTTATTGATGTTAGAAAAGCTAGTTTTATCACGGCTGGCTTCACTGCATGCCGGGGTTGAAGAAATTGGTTCAAGCGGCGATTTTTCCAAACGCCTTTCATTCGAGGGATCGGATGAGATAGCTGACCTGGCAGACGGCATCAACACGATGCTACAGGATTTGCAAAATTCCTTACAGCGCGAGAAAGAACTTAAGCGCGAAGTTCAACAACTGCGGATTGAGATTGACCAAACCAAGAAAAAGAAACAGGTCAACGAGATTGTCGAAACCGACTTTTTCCAAGATCTACAGGCCAAGGCCAGAGCCATGCGTAATCAGGCTAAAGAAAAAACCAAAAAAACCGATCCCGATCCGTAAACATTACCGAAACTGTTATGACTTTACTTGATGCCAGTGATCCGAAAAACGTTCACATCCTGCTTATAGAAGACAATATACAAAATAGCGTTCTCATTGGCCGGTTACTAGAGTCGATTGGAGTTCAAAATTATAGCTGTATCTTCTCCGGTCGTGATCTATTAGAGGCCACACGCACAATGCCACGTCTTGACCTTATTTTGCTTGATCTACATCTTCCGTTTGAAGATGGCTTTGAAGTTCTCTCCAAAATCCGCTCAACACCCCGTATTGCTAACAGTCTCGTTGTTGCCGTTACGGCTGACGCTCATCTGGGGACGATGAAAAGAGCTCGAAAGGCCGGTTTTGACGGTTTTTTAGGCAAACCGATTGATCCTGATCTATTTCCAAAACACATTATTACAATTTTACATGGTCAAATGGTGTGGCATCTGGGTTAGGTGTTCATTAGAGGGAAAAGAGCAGTAAAGGGAAAAAGCCGGGTAGATGGCCCGGCTTTTTAAGGAGGACTTATGACTGAAAGAGAAAGGAGAGGCTCAACACTTTACTGTTTATTAGTATAGGGGCTTCCCATATAAAAATCATAAAGACTTAATAAAAAAAAAGTAAGAATCTTTTCAATAAAAAACTTTCGAATTCTTTCGTTGTAATGTAAATCGTAATGTTCGTGTGTTATACTGCAGTAGCGTCCAGGATGATAGGTACTGGACCTCCTCTCTCTCTATGTTGCTGCTTCGATGTTCCCATCGGGGCAGCATTTCTTTTTAAAGCTTCCCGCAAAACAACACCATCAAGGCACCCACATTGGTCGATTACCGGGCGCAGCCAATTGGTGCGTCGTTTCTGTTTCTAAATCTATCAACCAAATCTCAGGTGTGGCATCAATTTCTCGCAGTGGAAACCGTTGAAAAGCAATGTAGCGGCCATCCGGCGACCAGGTAGGCAAGCCGTGATGAATATTCGTTTCATCCGTTAAACCACGGGGTTCGCTGCCGTCAGGACGCATTAACCAGATCTGTTTGCCCATCGACGTCCCGGCTGCTTTGCGGGTAATCGCTATCCACTGGCCGTCCGGGGACCAGGTGGGGGAACTATCCTCGACCATTTGACCTTCGCCAGAAATATCAACCAGTTCTCCGGTATCGGGTGATGCTTTTAGGAGATGAACCGAAAACCCCTCGTCACTGGGCTGAATGTCCGCTACCAGCAGCGAGTCGCCCTGTGGCCCCCACGTGGCTAAGCCACCTATGCGGCTGGGAATGAGCACGTTACGCCCATCATCAACATTATAAACCTGAACACCCTGGCTGCTGGGCGCAACATAACTCATCCATTTACCATCCGAAGCCCAAGTGGCTCCGTAACCAAGCATTTGATTATCATCAAAAACGGCCACCGTTTCGCTGGTCGATAAATTAAGCCACCACAACCGGGGCGGCCCTGGCGCAGATCCGGGAATAACGATCACCCGTCGCTCGTAGATGAGCCGCTCGCTGTTGGGCTGCCAGGAGACGCCGTTGCAGACGGCTTCAGGGCAAAGCAGCAAGGGATAACGCTCTTGGCCATCTAACGAAATAGCCCACAAATCGCTGCCGCTATCCTCGCGCAGCGCAGAATAGGCTATCGTGGAGCCATCGGGGGAGAGTGCGTAATCGAACACCCCATACGGTTCTTCTGTAATCTGTATAGGTGAGCCGTCTTTCGGATCGATGATAAAAACTTGATCACTACCGGCTTTATCTTTAGAAATGTAGAGCAGGCGAGGCCGGCCGGTTTGAAACTGCCACTGGACGGGTTCCTTGAGAGGGCGTCCGCGCCGGCTGACAATATCTTCGGTGAGCGTTGCTGTATATACGGTATTTGAGCGAAGCGGGATATCGGGCGAAAATATCAACGACGAGCCATCCCAACGCACGGTTCCGCTGACCGGAGGCGTAAAGGTGAGGGGAGCTTGCGTATCGTCAGAGGCTATAATCGGTTGGTCGAAAGTTATTTTGATGTCGGCTTTGGTCGATATTCCGGTAGCGGATTGACCGGGGTTTGTACTCACAATCTGCACTCCAACCTGATCGCCGCGCCACACCAGCAAGGCCGTAATCAAGGCCAATCCCAGCAGCACCGAGACCACAATGCCATCAAAGCGGTTAATATGCAATCGAAAAAAGGATAAAGATTGCGCCATAGCGTACGATTAGAGGGTTAAACTGAAATTATTAGAATGGATAGAGGTATGGTTGATCGGGAACATCTGTTAAGGTTACCGAAGCGGCCTCGACAATCGGCATCGTTTCGCCTTCAAATTCACCCGGCTGTAAAACACCCGCAACTTCAACCCATTGATCGTCTTCCAACGTCAGGCTATCGGGCCAATTGACAACAAGCCCCAATGGGGCGGCATCGGCCGCGCAGCAGCTTACAACAAAGCGGCTAACCATAAAGGTTTCATCGGCAAAACGCTCGTCGCGATAGACAAAGCCCACCAGTTTAACCTCTTGTCCGGCCAGCGCCGCCGGATCGGATGCTTGCCGAAATTCAACAATCCAATCGAGGATATTTTTTTCTCCGTGGGGTTTGGATAAGATAGTATTGCTCTCCGGCGCGGCCGCCGATGTTAGCGACTCGATACTGATATCACGGTTGGTCATCGCTGCCGCACCCAATGGTTTGGGAGGAACAACCAGACCCAAAACAATCGGCGACGCGATTAGCATAAGCCCTATCCAACTAAGCTGATCATGGTGATGATATTCATGATCGTGATCGTGGTGATCATGCTGATGGGCGTTATCCACAAAGCGGTAGCGATAACTGATTCCAACCAGGAGAAGACCGAGCGCCGCAAAAATCGTCAACCAAAAGAAGCGTTCATTGATGTAAAAAAACAGCTTCCCGCTAAGAATACGGCTGAATAAAAACAGCCCCATGGCGATGAGGAGAATCGCTTTCCAACTCGATTTCATGGTTACCAACTCACATTGAGATTCAAATAGACCGTTATCATTAGCGTCGCCATCAGCGGCAGCAGAATAAGATAAAGCACGATACGTCGCTTAAAAACACCTAAGAACATCAGAGAACTTTTGATATCAACCATCGGGCCAAAAATAAGAAAGGCCAGGATAGCCGCCGGCGGAAATGAATTAGCAAAAGCCAGCGCCAGAAACGAGTCAACTGTGGAGCAAACCGAAAGCACAAACGCCAGTATTATCATCGCGATGATAGAAGTAACGGAGCCTTCGCCAAGGGCCAGCAGATAAGGCTGCGGGACCAATGTTTGCATGGCCGCAGCCAACATTGAGCCGGCAACCAGATAGCGCCCCATATCAAAAAAATCGTCGCCACCGATGCTCAGCGCATTCCAAAAGCGATGCCCCTTACTCTCAGCCTGGGAATGATGATGATGCTCATGTTTGATGGAGGCAAGCTGATCCGAGCGTAGAATATCTTTTGGTTCGGCAAAGTGGAAAATAAACCCGATAACAGACGCAATCAAAAAACTCAAAGCAAAACGGGCAAAAAGAATTGTACCCCAGCCAAATGCAGCATACGTACTGGCGAAAACAATAGGATTGATGACCGGAGCGGCCAACATAAAAGCGATACCCATCGAAATAGGCAGCCCTTTTTGGTACAGCCGCCGGGTGACAGGCACCACACCACACTCGCAGACCGGGAAAACCAGCCCCAAGCCGCCACCGACCAACGCTGCCGAAATGGGATTACGGGGAACAAAGCGATAAAGCAACTCATTATTAACATAAACTTCCAGCAAGCCGGACACGATAGAACCGGCCAATAAAAAAGGTACGGCCTCGATAAAAATGCTGAGAAAAATGGTCACAAACGTTTGGGCTTGGCCGCCCAGGGAGTCGGTTAGGGCATTATCGCGAATGATAACGAATGCTGCCAGCACCAAAATAAGCAGCACGAGGCGCAGCGCAGCCTTAGAGCGAAATAAACCTGTCACCGGTTTTGGACCTATTTCAGATGGCGGTGAATGCGTTTCGGTATATTTCATCGAAGACATTATAATTTAGCCGGGAAACGTGTCAAACCTACAACTGCAAATATTCGCGCCAGCAAGTTTTTGACAAACAGCAATTTGTCATCATAATTGA
>JAGRBY010001380.1 GCA_020433835.1 Anaerolineae bacterium
GAGACCGAACATATTGCTTTAATCTCCCGTCTCCAGTCTCCAGTCTCTAGTCTCCAAATCTCCTCTCTCCCAACAACCACCACAATCACGGCTTAATCTTTGCCCCTACTCTATCATCCCATCCGGCCCCCCGTCACCCGTCGAAGGATGGGGATGGGGGATGGGTTTGGGATAGAAAGTTGTTTAACGGGCTGTTTGTTGCTCCACATCCGGCAGAATATCTATACCATTGAAGTGTTATTTTTGGCTTCTCCATCGTTCCGCTATAATTTAAACAGAACGTTCGTAGAACAATTTGCTAAATTGTTCCTTTTCCGAGGCAGGGTCGAGACACAAATGTGCAGTTTGTGCTACAAATTACCTCTATTGACTTAGAACCATTAAACCAGAATTGAAGCTACAGCGGGTATCCGCTAGGGGATACAGTGAGGGATACCTGTGAGAGCGAGGGATACTATGGAAAGCGTAACCTCATTTGGCGCTTGGGTTCAACAACATCGGAAAGCACTGCATCTCACGCAGGCGGCATTGGCCCAGCAGGTGGGCTGTGCGGTGGTGACGATCAAGAAGATCGAGCAAGAGTTGCGCCGCCCCTCGCCGGAAATGGCCGAACTGCT
>JAGRBY010001381.1 GCA_020433835.1 Anaerolineae bacterium
CTTGTAGTTGGCGTCGGTCCCGGCCTTGTCGAGGTAGGGGGCCTGGGGCCAGCCGTGGACGGCGGCGTCGACGCGCTCCATCGCGAGGTTCGCGCCCTTCACGAGGCGCACGCGGATGGGCGCGCCGCCGCCCGCGACGCGCGCGGCCGCCCAGGCGTCGAGCTCCCGCTGCACGAGGTGGCTGTCGGGGAGGTAGGCCTGGAGGACGATGGCGCCGGTGAACGAGGCGAACTCGGGCTCGCCGAGGACGCGCTCGAAGAGGGCGACGGTCAGGTGCAGGTCGCGGTACTCCTCCATGTCGAGCGTCACGAGCTTCGGCCGCGCGCCGCCGCCGGGGAGCTGGTAGGGCGCGGCCATCGCGGCGCGGTAGAGGCGGCGCAGGCGATCCGCGAGGACGTCGAGGGTGCGCGCCTCGCCGAGGAGGTCGATCTGCGAGGCGATGGAGCTGACCTTCACCGAGATGCAGGCGACGTCGGGGCGCGCGGCGAGCCCGAGGTAGCGCTCGAGCCGGGCCTCGGCCTCGTCCTCGCCGAGGATGGCCTCGCCGAGCTGGTTCACGTTGACGTGCGCGCCCGTGGCGCGGCGCGCGGCGATCTGCCGCCCGAGGACGGTCGGA
>JAGRBY010001382.1 GCA_020433835.1 Anaerolineae bacterium
GGGGAACATATAACCAAACGGGGTATTAAATGAAATTTCATCGGCTTTTTCAACGCCGGTGATATGACTGATATGTTTTAGCATTTTGCATCTCCCTTTTAATTGATGAAACGGTTTGTGAGTCCATATTGAGCAGTTTAGGCGATAGCACTCAAAATCAACTCAATTTTGGCTCAAAAAGAAAGGGAAAGGAGGGAGGGGTGAGTTATGAATTAGGAATAGGGGAGGGTGAAAATTTTTCGGAATTGGTCCCAATAAAAAACACTCGATGTTGTCATCGAGTGTTGGGAGATGGGCCCTGCAGGATTCGAACCTGCGACCAACCGGTTATGCATCCTACTACAGTTTTCACTGCCCCTTTCGAGTTTGTAGGCTGGACTATCTCTTCACCCTCGGTTGAGAGGGGCCTACCGTATAGTCTCTACACCTTCCCTACCGTGATAGGGCTTGGCTCGGGATTACCTTATCCACAAAGAACTTAGGCTTCCCCGAATTTGGCAGGTTTCACTTAAGAATTACTTCCTAAGTAGCCCATTGCAGTTTATCATATTAAGGCATAAAATACAGTTATGGAAACTTCACGTCGCTGTATTATCTGTGGCTTACTTCTACAAG
>JAGRBY010001383.1 GCA_020433835.1 Anaerolineae bacterium
TCTTAACCACGCCGGAGTGGCAGCTCACCGGCACGGCGGCGATGATCGAGCCGCCGCCGTCGCTGCTGGCTCTGTTTACGTCGCAAGAAACGCGCTGGCAGCAGTGGGTCGAAATCACGCCCCAGCGCATTCAGTTGGAACCGGGACCGTCTCAACCCCGCATAACCGTCGATTTCCAGTAGAGCAAGTCGCTGGGGACGACATCAGAAATGAACATCGTGTTTCACCCTCACCCCGTCGCTGACGCGACTCCCCTCTCCCATTGGGAGAGGGGTTGGGGGTGAGGGCTATTGTCAACGGAGAGAGTCCATGCTCAAACAATCTGCCATCCTTATTCTGGCCCTAATCCTGGGTCTACTCACTATCGGCTGCACGGCCACCGAGGCCGAGCCGGTGACTGCCCAGGAACAACCGGCCCTCGCTTCGACCGCCGTCGAGGTCGCTACCGCCGAAACGGGCGATATTGCCCTCATCTTCAACTACTCCGGCAACCTGCAATCGACCGCCGACATCGACGTGCAGCCCAAAGTCAGCGGCGAGGTCGTCGAGATACTCGTCACCGTGGGCGATGAAGTAGCAGCCGGCGATCCCCTGGCCCGCATCGATGATGAACT
>JAGRBY010001384.1 GCA_020433835.1 Anaerolineae bacterium
TGCGCCAATATCCCACCCTTGAGGCCCTGGGCGGTCTGTTTGGAGTTAGCGACACCACGGCCGGTCGGTATATCCGCCGTGTCCTGCCGCTCCTGGAGACGGCGGGGCGGGATACGATGCGCCGGCCTGACCCCGGTCGTAAGCGGCGACGACATCTCTCCGACCTGCTGCAAGAGATGCCCGAACTGGCGGTGATCATCGACGCTTTTGGGAAACCGGCGTAGCGTCCTCAACTATCCTCTCGCTTATTATGAATGTTATCCGGAAATTATATAGTCGTTTAGCTTTAGGTACAAAGATGAGGTGACAGTCACTTTTTGAACTGCGTAACGCATAATATAAACAGTTAATAGTAAGAAAAGGAGAGCATGTCAATGTCAATCGAAAGTAACAAGGCTGTCGTCCGGCGTTTCCGCGAGGCCCTGGCCGCGGGCGATGTCGATGAGGCGTTTGCGGTTTTTGCTCCAGATGCCGTTATTCATATGGGCAGCGCCCCGGAGCCGCTCGGCATGGAGGGCTTCAAACAAATGGGGCAACTGCTCCTGAGTGCGTTCAGCGGCAGCTCGTCAACTGTCGAAGCCATGATTGCGGAAGGGGACAGGGTCGTTAGCCA
>JAGRBY010001385.1 GCA_020433835.1 Anaerolineae bacterium
CCCTTAGCATCTTGCAGACCAAGCTTGAAACCCTGGGCTATGCCATTCAACCCAGCTCCTGGCGAGACTGGCTGGTCGTGGTCGCGGGCCATCCGACCTTGCGGATAACGGCCATCCTCTCTGTATTTTTCGGCCTCATCAGCGGGAACGATTTTATGGCCGGAGCCGGAGCCATTGTGGTTGTCTTGAGCCTGCTGGTCGGATTCTTGAACCGCTAAGCGCTCATAGACAAAACAAATAAAAGACGCGCAATCGATCCCTGTCATGCCCGCACACTTTAAACGGGCATCCAGCGTTCCAGGCCCCGTGGATGCCCGCTTAAAACATTCGGGCATGACGGCTGAGTAGTTACCCTTCAGCAATCTAAAAAGGAGATTGGAGTGAAGAGATTGGGAGATTAGTCCTACAAATCTCCTTATCGCCACATCGCTTTATCTCTATTTTTGGTCGTGCGGGAGTTATTTGTTTTTCAATCCTTAACCCGTTTTGTGGTACAATACGGCACCGATGAATAGTCAACAACGTTTGGGGCGACAATTTGATTGGGTCCGGCGGCGCTTTTCAACGGGGCTGACGTACCTGCTGATGGGGTTGATCTTGTTTTACATCATCT
>JAGRBY010001386.1 GCA_020433835.1 Anaerolineae bacterium
TAATGGTAGTGGCCGAAAAAAGGCTCTGCGTCATCAGCAGCGCCAGCGTAATTTTCCGTCCTGCCTTTTCTAATGAAGTTGTCATGTAAAGTACCCCCAATTTTTTACAATTATACTCCTATTATAAAAATTGGGCGTACAAAAAGCGTGAAAAAAAGGCGAATATTTTTATTTGTGTCTTATTGGAGACTGGAGATTAGAGACTGGAGATTAGAGACTGGAGACTGGAGATTAGAGGCTGGAATCTCCAATTACTTTAGTTACCCAGTCTCCAGTCTCCAGTTACCAGTCTCCAGTCATCCTACTCCGGCCACGGCTAACACTTTTCGCATCCGCTCAGCCGCCAGTTCCGGGTTGATGAACAATCCGGCTTTATCGGCCAGCCTGAACAGCTCGGCCAGATGCACAAGTGAGCGAGCGTTCTCCTGCCCACCAACCATCTTAAAGTGAGATTGATGGCCGTTGAGATAGGCCATAAAGACCACGCCGGTTTTGTAATAGTAGGTTGGAGCCTGGAAGATGTGGCGAGACAGGGCCACGGTCGGCTCCAGAATCGACTCGTACTGCTCGATGTTACCGGCATCGAGCGCTTGAATAGCGGCGGAAGCAGCCG
>JAGRBY010001387.1 GCA_020433835.1 Anaerolineae bacterium
AGCAATCTTTCAACTCACTACCGAGAACATTTTTAGGTCTGATCATGGTGGTCTCCTCCTCAGAATTGTAATGAAAGAATGAATAATGAAAGGGTGAAGAATCAACTGTAATCTTCATCCATGTTGCTGAACCCTTACCTCGCTTCGTAGGAAAAGAGTATAGCATAATCAATTATATCACGCTATGGATTACGCCGCCGCACGCATTTACCCATCGTTGGCATAATCGTCACAAATCCGTACAATATGGCCCACATACTCAGCATTGTGTCCGAATGTGATTATCCGGGCGCAGACCGCTCAAGCTGAACTTGTTTTTTCTTAGCCTTAGCCTCAGCCTTAGCCTACTAAGAAAGCCCTCTAGCTGCTGAATAGTTACTAAAATTTTTACAACCAACGGAGGTTCTCATGCAAAACAAAGCGAGATTGGTCATCATCGGAGCCGGCATTGTAGGAGTCAGCGCCGCCTACCACCTGGCTCAAAAAGGCTGGCGCGATATCGTGGTGCTGGATCAAAATCAACTCTACGAGACCGGCGGTTCGACCTCCCACGCGCCGGGGCTGGTTTTCCAAACCAATTCATCCCGAATGATGGTTGAATTTGCCAAGTACA
>JAGRBY010001388.1 GCA_020433835.1 Anaerolineae bacterium
TGCCCACCCTCGGCTTCAATCTCGGCCGCCACCTGCTGAGCCGTTTCAGCCCGCCGCCCCAAAATGCCCACCTGCGCTCCGGCCGCAGCCAACCCTCGCGCCATTGCCCCGCCCAATACGCCCGTCGCGCCGGTAACAATGGCGACTTTTCCCTTTAATGAGAATACGTCTAAATTCATAATCTCTCCTAAAGATTGCAGACAACTTCATTAATAATGTGAGTAACTTTTCTTCATTAGGCTAAGGCTGAGAAACAGCAAAGACAATGAAATTTGTATTTCACCCTCACCCCCAACCCCTCTCCCTGAGGGAGAGGGGAGTCGCGTTAGCGACGGGGTGAGGGGTAGTTTCAAAGGCGTCCTCATCCCATTAAAACGCGCTTTTCTTGGCCTTAGCCTCAACCTTATTTTGCCCTAGCCGCGTCTATCCAGATTCACCCCTCCATCCCCCACCCTTCATCATTCATCGCTCATCATTCATCATTCCGCCAACCCCCTCCCACAGCCCCCTCAAATATAACACGCCCAGCGCCCGGTCGTAAAGGCCGTAGCCGGGGATGCCGGTTTCGCCCCAGATCATCCGGCCGTGGTCGGGTCGCAGCGGGCCGGTGAAG
>JAGRBY010001389.1 GCA_020433835.1 Anaerolineae bacterium
CCGGTTGTTCTTTGACCTTCGTCTGGACATCCGCTTTCCAGGTTTCAGGGGTTAGCGTCATTATTGACCTCCAGTTGTTCGTGATGGTAGCGATAGTTTATGGTTGGCGCGGTCGGCCAGCCACGCTTCGTAGGCATTACCACGCAGAGCGTGGGAACGAAGCACTTACCACGCAGAGCGTGGGAACGAAGCAGCCACGCTTCGTAGGCATTACCACGCAGAGCGTGGGAACGAATTAAACGAAGCAGTCTCCAACCTCCAGTCTCCAGTTACCAGTCTCCAATTACCAGTCACCGCCGCCCCTTAATCTCCCGCGCCTTGGCGACGATTTTGTCCCAGACGCCCTTCAGGCCGGCGATGGGGTTGAGGGTGGTGGTGGCGATGGTGTCGATGATGTCGGGGGCCATGCGCTCGATGTTGCGCAGGCGGCGCTGCCAGAAGGTTTCTTGGGCTGCGGGTGCGTCGGCCGGGGCGGTCAGGGTCGCTTGCAGGTCGGTGACTTCGGCGGCGACGTCTTCCTTATCGGATTGGCTCAGGTCGGGGTGGGCGGCAATCTGGCGGGCGATGGTCTCGAACAGCGCGGCCAGCGAGTCGTCGCCGAGGCCGGTGGTG
>JAGRBY010000138.1 GCA_020433835.1 Anaerolineae bacterium
CAGGACGGTCTGGCTTCTAAGAATGTGTAAGCGTTCATCGTAAGTTCCTCCTCTAAAAATAGCAGATAGCGGTTAGCTGATAGCCGATAGCAAAAGTTTTTAGAGCAAGTCAGCGACTTGTTCTAAGGTTTTCATTGTTGGTGTCGTTTTGTCTGTAGATGCTCCATTGCAGAAGCAATTACGTTTCATAAATAACAATAAGGGAATTTGGGTAGAAAGGCACTACCCTGTGGGATAGGGAAAAGGATGGATGAGGGTAGCGCTGCTGTTCCCGATAAACATCTTTTGCCCCGCTACAGCCCTTTACCTTGAACCTACCCCTGAACCTACCCCTGAACCTATCCTCAGGGGTAGAGCTTTTTGAGACCGACTGAAGTATGCTGGTTTCAGTAAATAAAACATTATGCAATAGCACATCAAACAAAAGGAGATTATCTGATGAGTGACTTAATTGCTGTAGCTTACCCTAATGAAGAGCGGGCCAACGAAGTGTTGGCGACCGTGCGCCAACTGCAAACAGAATATTTAGTTGATTTAGATGACGCCATCGTGGTTACCAAAGATGCCAACGGTAAATTGAAATTACACCAGTCGGTCAATTTGACCGCTGTTGGGGCGGTTGATGGTGCTTTCTGGGGCTGGCTGGTGGGGCTGATTTTCACCTTGCCCTTCCCGTTTATGGCTCCGGTAGCCTGGTTGGGCGTGTCCGTGGCAACAGCGGGAGTCGGGGCGTTGGCCGGAGCCATTGGCGGCCATTTCTCCGATTACGGTATTGATGACCAGTTTGTCAAAGATTTGAGCGAGGCTATGTCGCCCGGTAGTTCGGCGCTGTTTATCCTGGCGCGAAAAATTACCCCAGACAAGGTCATCGCCGAGATTAGCCGGTATGGCGGTACTGTTCTGCGTACTTCTTTCTCGAAAGAAGCGGAGGACCAACTGCGGGCTGCCTTGAGCGCTAATGAAGCCGCTATGGCCTAGGGGCAGCACAACGGTCTTAGTCGAGACTCAGTGGATTCAAATGCTTCGAGAAGTCAAAACCTGCCAGATCTGAAAATTGGATCTGCTGAGACGACACCGGGAATGAAAATTACCGTAGGACAAACTTAAGTTTGTCCTACAAGCCTTATTTTAGACGAGGAGTTTAAACTATGGATCTGCCTATTAATGTTGATGTAGCTTGCGCCGACGGTCGTTGCGGCGTGTCCACCTATATCATTCTGAATCCAACTACCGAGAAGGTGACACACTTGGTGGTTAAGGAAAAAGCGTTTCCTCATATCGAGCGCTTGGTGCCGTTGAACTTTGTGATTGAGAGCACCCCGCATCTAATCCGGTTACGCTGTACACAGCATGAACTGGCCCACATGAAGCAGTTCATCAAAACGGAATTTATTCCTGCTGTTACTCCTGGGGGGGGCGGTGAGCCATTTCTGATGTGGCCCTACGTTATGCCTGAGAATACGGTTTTGTCGATTGAGCATGAACAGACCCCACCCGGCGAGTTAGCCGTCCATCGGGGGACGCAGGTAAAAGCTACCGACGGAGCGGTGGGGCGGGTTGATGAGTTTCTGCTCAACCCGCTCAATGAACACATTACACACCTGGTGCTGCGCGAAGGCCACCTATGGGGACAGAAGGATGTGACTATTCCCCTTTCGCAAATTGAGCGGATTGAGGAAGACACGATTTATCTGAAATTAGACAAACACCATGTTGCAGAGTTACCTACCATCCTGGTTCGCCGCAGGTAGGGTTAAGTCGTCGAGACCCTACCCTTGGTTTAGCTACACTTTCTGCTATCCCTGAGGGTAGGGTTTCTATTTAGAAGTTGGCGTATAGTAGTTTACAAGCATAGCCAGTCGCGTTCAACAGAAAGAATGAAGAACCGGGATACGTGAGGAAAGGAGTGACTATCAACAAAATAAAGGATGACCATGATACGTCGAAGGAAAGAATTAGAGCGTTGTTTCAAAAGTGTTAGTGAATTGACCTTTTATTAAAAAAGGAGGTACATCATGATTACTAATTTAGCTCGTAATTGGTGGGCACTTGTTTTGCGAGGCATCTTTGCCCTCATTTTTGGTATCATTGCCATTGTCTGGCCGGGATTGACTATCCTTTCTTTGACCTTTGTCTTTGGCTTTTATGCTCTACTAGACGGTATTTTTGCCCTGGCTGCCACCTGGAGCAACCACAGCCATGAACGCTGGTGGCTGCTGCTTATAGAGGGGTTGTTGAGCCTGGCCGCCGGGGTAGTCGCCTTCATCATGCCGGGTGTGACGGCTCTGGCTTTGTTGACGGTGATTGCCGTCTGGGCTGTCTTGACCGGCATCTTGGAGATTGTGGCTGCTGTTCGGCTGCGCCAGGAAATGCAGAACGAAGTGTGGCTGGGGCTGGCCGGGCTGGCTTCCATCATCTTTGGCGTACTGTTGGTGGTGTGGCCGGGGGCCGGTCTGGTTACGATAAGCTGGATTGTGGGCTTCTATGCCGTCATCTTTGGACTAGCGATGATGGTGCTTGGTTTCCGTTTGCGTGGTATGAATAACACCGTTATGCAGCACGCAGCGGGCACCGCTTAAACCGGTTCTATTGAACTCTCATATAAGGAGATAAACAATGATTAGTGTAAAAGAATTCGCCACCCGCAACGATATTCCGCACTACACGCGGGAAACCATGAGCACGCTGCTCAACCAGCAGCTTGCCGACACCTTTGCTCTGTACAGCCAGATCAAACAGGCCCACTGGAATGTCAAAGGTGCTGACTTTTATCAACTGCATCTGCTCTTTGATGAAGTAGCCGCGAGCATCTTTGAATATATCGATATGCTTGCCGAACGGGTCACGGCCTTGGGCGGTTATGCTCGGGGAACGGTGCGCATGGCTAGTAGTGCTTCCCGGCTGGCCGAGTTTCCCACGGAACTGACCGAAGGGCGACAGTTGGTCGTGGTGTTGGCCGAACGCATGGCCCAATATGGAGCCACAACGCGGGCGGCCATCGACACCGCTGCCGAAGCCGAAGACCAGAGTACTGCCGACCTGTTTACCCAGATTTCCCGCACCGTAGACAAGCAGCTCTGGTTTTTGGAAGCCCATCTGCAAAGGTAAGCTATTTACCCGTTTTTTTGAAGCACTGATACACTGAATTTTATGAATTCACTGATAGAAGTAGTTCAGGGAATTTAGCCCCACAGTGTATTAGTGCTTCACTTGTTCGCACCGGATTTGGTCAAACTACAAGGGTAGTCCAATTCCCGCCAAAATCTTGTATCTTGAGATTACCTTCATCTTTTGATGCGGAAAGAAACCTCATTTGATAACTGAAGGAGGTAAAAGAAACCTACAATGCTTACACCACTTGTAAACTTTTTCATTGGTTTAGCGGCACTCTTGTTTGGGCGCAAACTTTTTTGGCTATTTGTCGCCGTCGCCGGTTTTGTGCTGGGCGTCATGATTACGCCGACGCTGCTGCCAAGCCAGCCGGAATGGGTGGTGCTATTGGTCGCCTTGGGGCTTGGCCTGGGAGGAGCCGTTCTGGCTCTTGTCATCCAAGAGGTCGCTGTCGCTGTGGCCGGTTTTATCTTTGGGGGTTATGCGCTCTTGGCCGTTGTCGCGGCTATTGGCATTGTTCTGGGCCAATGGAGTTGGATTATATTCATTATCGGCGGCGTTATTGGTGCGCTCCTGGTTTTGGCCCTGTTTGATCCGGCGCTGATTGGACTGTCGGCATTGGTCGGGGCTAACCTCATTATGGGGATGATCCATCTTGCTCCGCTGCTTAATCTCGTACTCTTTGTGGTTCTGTTCATTGTAGGTGTGGTCTTTCAGATAGGGCTGCTGCGTCGAGAGCCTCTGGACCAAAGACGAATTGCCTATCGTTGATGCTGTCAGGCGCGTCGCCGGAGAGGCAAGAGCGACAGAGCTTGCTTTATCAAACAGAATTGAAGCGAACTTTGTCTCTCCCTTGTTGAGAATCACCGTAGGACAAACTTAAGTTTGTCCTACGGTGATTCTCATTCCCGGTGTCATCTTAAGTGGGACTGCCTGCCTCTTATGTTTTTGTGGGGCGTGGGCCGAATTGGGCCGGTCGACGGGCTGATTTTGCCGATGGTGACGCGGAATATGTGAGTCAAACTTCGGAATATGTGAGTCAGACTAACGAATATATAAGACAATCTAATGTATGCGTAAGACAACTCAACGAATGGGTGAGTCAACCCAACGTATGCGTAAGACAACTCAACGAATGGGTGAGTCCGGAAGAGGATTATGTGAGTGCCTGCGTGGAATATGGGAGTCAGCCGGTGAAGGGTTGGGGCTGCACGTTGGGCGAGCTACTTCGCATTAGCGGTTAGTAGCTACCTTCTATCAGCTACCTGCTAACTGCTAACCGCTATTCCTCAGTTTAGATAGGGGCAAATGGAGTGAGATACTATTGAAAAGGGATTGTCGCCTTGTTTGCCGCGTTCATGGTTTCTGACGCTTCTGTGTTATAATATGTTAAATCGTTGGCTAGAATGTAGAAACGAGAGGCGTCGGAGAATCTGTGTTTGATATTACCTTTTTAGGATGGCGAACCATTGCTAAACGATTAATCCTCTGGTTTCTGCTGATTGGTTTCTTGCCGATCCTGACGCTTACGATCCTCGTCTACATCACAACGGTCAATGGCTTAACCGATGAAGTACAGCGGGGACTTGTTGCCCTGGCCGATACCAAAGCCGAGGATATTGAAATTGATGCTCAGGAAGCCAAAAGAGATGTGACGGCTCTGGCCCAACTGCCCAGTCTTCAGGCGGGGCTGGCCCATTTTGATGAAGTTTTTGTTCGGGATGGCTTTGACTCACCCGCTTATGCTGAAGTTGAGCAGCTATACAGCCCGCTGTTGCTGGCGCTGGTCCAGAGTGGCTATCGCGACCTGGCTCTGATCTCGGCTGCGGGCGATGTACTCTATACGGACCGGAAAGAAGATGATTTAGGCACCAACTTGCAGACCGGCTTATATAGCGACTCGGAATTGGCTAAGGTTTTTGAGAAGGTCAAGACCTCGCTGGATACCGAAACGTCTGATTTCAATTACTACCCGCCCAGCCATGGCCCGCTTCTGTTCGTAGCTGCCCCCGTTTTTCAAGAGGGGCATCTACTGGGCGTTGTGGCTGTTCAATATAGTCCTGAGGAGTTTTACAAGTTTATTAGTAGCTTCAGCGGCCTGGGCGACAGTGGCGAATTGATTATTGCCATGCAGGATGGAAATGATGCTCTGGTTGTTATCCCCCTGAGGCATAACCCGGACGCCGCCTTCAAGGTTCGTATTCCACTCGGCAGCGATGGAGACCAGTCCATTCAAAATGCGGTGCAGGGTCTCAATGGCGATGGGCTGGTCGTTGATTATCAGGGCCGGGAAACGATTGCTGCCTGGCGCTACTTGCCAACTTTTCGCTGGGGGCTGGTGGTCAAAGTCGATACGGCCGAGGCCTTTGCCTCCCTCGCATCTCAGCGTAATGTTATCATCGCTGTGGCTGTCTTAACCCTCGTCTTGGCCGCTGCCGGTACCTTTATTGCCACTCGCTCGATTGCTGAGCCTTTTATCCAACTCAAGCAAACCAAAGATGCGCTGCAACAGTCGCTGGATCATACCGAAACGCTCTACAATGCCTCGTTGGCGTTGAGCGCCACCACCGATCTGCCCGAGGTTTTGCGCCTGATTCTGGAAGAGTTGCAGCAAGTGGTGCCATACGACAGCGCCACCGTACAGGTGCTGCGCGATGGGTACTTCGAGGTTATTGATGGTAATGGTTTTCGAGATAAGCAAAAGGTTATCGGCTTACGGTTTGATATTCAAAAGTGGCCGGATGAACAAATCGTGGCAACTCGTCGGCCGGTCATCCTCAACGAGGCCAAGACGGAGTGGTGGTCGGCTGTTACTGAGGCCGGTGGGGATAACTTTCCTCAAGGCATTCCTTCGTGGCTGGGCCTGCCCGTGCTTTTTGGCGACCGGCTTATCGGAAAGATCGGCATGGACAAGGCCGAACCCAATTTCTTCACCCCGGAACATACCAAGTTGGCTGTGGCCTTCGCTGCTCAGGCCGGGATTGCCATTGAAAACAGCCGCCTTTTTCAGCAGACCGAACAGGCCCGCCAGGCGGCTGAAACTGCCAACCAGGCCAAAAGCACTTTCTTAGCCAATATGAGCCACGAACTGCGCACACCGCTCAACGCTATTTTAGGGTTTGCCCGGCTCCTCCACCGAGATACGAATCTCACCGCCCACCAGCGGGAGAATCTGGATATTATCAACCGCAGCGGAGAGTATCTGCTGAGCCTGATCAACGACATTTTGAATATCGCCAAGATCGAAGCTGGGCAGCTTACTGTGCAGCCCCAGAGCTTTGATCTGTACCAACTGCTCGATGAGTTGGAAGAGATGTTCCAACTGCGGGCTGCCGAGAAAGGGCTGCAACTGATGTTCGAGCCAACGCCCGATCTGCCCCGCTTCATAAGAACCGATCAGAGTAAATTACACCAGGTTTTGATTAATCTTATCAGCAATGCCATCAAATTCACCGAAGAAGGTGGGGTTACGGTACGGGTAGGAAGTAGGAAGTATGAAGCAGGGAGTATAGAAGTAGAGAGTAGAAAAGAAAAGCCCTACCCCCTACCCCCTACTCCTTACTCCCTACTCCATGTTGAAATTGAAGACACCGGTGCCGGTATCGCTGCCGACGAGCAAGCGCGACTGTTTGAAGCCTTTGCCCAAACCCGCAGCGGCGAGCAAGCTCAGGAAGGGACCGGCCTGGGCCTGGCGATTAGCCGCCAGTATGTTCGTTTGTTGGGCGGCGATATTTCGGTCAGTAGCCAGGTTGGGAAAGGTTCAATCTTCGCCTTTGAGTGGCCGGTCGAATTAGTCGCCGAGTCGGAGCTAGCGGTCAGCCGGCCCAAACGCCGGGTGATTGGCCTGGAACCCGGCCAGCCGCAATATCGCCTGCTGATCGTCGAGGATCGCTGGACTAATCGTCGGCTGCTGCTCAATTTATTGGAACCGCTGGGTTTTGAACTGCGCGAAGCCGAGAATGGTCTGGAAGCCATCGAGATTTGGAAGGCCTGGCAGCCGCATCTAATCTGGATGGATATGCGTATGCCGGTGCTGGACGGCTATGAAGCCACTCGGCGCATCAAGAAAACCCTCCAAGGGCAGGCAACGCTGATTATCGCCCTGACCGCCAGCTCTTTTGAGGAGCAGCGAGCAGGGGTGTTGTCCGCCGGCTGCGATGATTTTGTGCGCAAACCTTTCCGGGAGGAGGAGATTTTTGATGCGATAGCCCGGCATCTGGGCTTGAAATATGTTTATGAGGAATCGGCGGACGGCGCGACCGGTTCTCGTGAGCATCGGGAGCCGGACTATAACCAACTTCGCGACGAACTGCATACGCTTGACCCGGTCTGGCTGGATCGGTTACATTATGCGGCCAGCCGGGCCGACTCTGAGGCCGTGTTTGAATTGATCGCGACCATCGAAGGCGATCATCCTCGGTTAGCCCAAAGCCTGACGCGGCTGGTCAATGATTTTCGCTTTGATGTGCTGGCTAAAGTAGCCCCGTCCGTTGAAGAAGAGACAGAACCATGAGCCACACAGAAACGCCGGACGGTAACATTCTGATTGTGGATGATCAGTTGCCCAATTTGCGCCTGCTGGTTTCGATTTTGACCGAGCAGGGTTACAAGGTGCGGGGCGTTCCCAACGGAGCCACGGCCCTGACCGCCGCCCGGCTGGCCCCGCCCGACCTGGTGCTGCTCGACATCAATATGCCGGAGATGAGCGGCTACGAGGTCTGCCGGCAGTTGAAGGCGGAGGCAGTTACGGTCGATATTCCGGTCATCTTTATTAGCGCCATTGACGAAGTCGTGGATAAGGTAAAAGCCTTTGTCGTGGGGGGGGTGGATTACGTCACCAAGCCGTTTCAGGCAGAAGAAGTGTTGATGCGGGTCAAGACCCATCTAACCCTGCGTCGGCTTCAGCAGCAGCTTCACGGGCAAAACGTTCGGTTAGAGCAGGAGATAGTTCAGCGCAAAGAGGCCCAGGCCGAGTTGCAAAAGGCCAACGACGATTTGGAGCGGCGGGTCGAGGCGCGGACTGTCGAGTTAAAGCAAATTGCCGCCGAAAATGTCCACCTCTACGAGCAGCAGCGAGCGCAGTATCGCCGCTTGCAAGAGTCGCAGGAGCAGCTGATCCAGGCCGAAAAGATGGCTGCTCTGGGGCGGCTGGTTGCTTCGGTGACCCACGAGGTGAATAATCCGCTTCAGGCGATCCAGGGGTTTGTCAATTTGCTCAGGGAGGAATTGGAGGACCAATGTCGCCCGGAGGATATGCACGAGTCGCTGAGCGTGGTTGAACGTGAGGTCGCACGTGTGGTGGAGCTGATGAATCGCCTGCGTGATTATTATCGCCCGACGCAGCCGGCCTCGGTCGATAATTTCTATCAGCCGGCCGACCATAAGTTGCCCAGAATCAACTTGCTGACTCTGTTGGAAAGTGTGCTGCAACTGGCCGGTCAGCAAATTAAACAAGGCCGGGTCAAGGTCGAACGAGATTGGGACGAGAATCTGCCCCCTATTCAGGCAAATGCCGACCACCTCAAGCAAGTCTTTCTGAATCTGCTTCTCAATGCCCTGGATGCCATGCCTGAAGAGGGCCAAACGCTGCGCCTGACCGCCGGCCTGGAAGAAGCGTTGCTTAACGACGATCACCCGCAGCCGGTGGTGCGGCTGGAAGTGATCGACACGGGGATCGGCATAGCGCCGGAAATCCAGGCCCATCTCTTCGAGCCGTTTTTTACCGGCAAAAAGCAGGGGACCGGCCTGGGCTTATTTACCAGCTACAATATTATTGAGAGCCACCACGGCCAGATCACTGTCGCCAGTCAGGTGGGGCAAGGGACGACGTTTACAATTTTATTGCCGGTTGTGCAGCCGTAACAAGCACCATTCAGGTCTGTTCAATGTAAGGAGATGTGCAATGACCACAGCCAAAATATTAGTGATGGATGACGAGCTAAGCATTCGACTTTTTCTGGAAAAGACCCTTATCCGTGACGGTCACACGGTTGTCACTGCCGCCAGCGGTGAGGAAGCCTTAGAACTCATTGCCAACCAGAGTTTTGACCTGGCTCTACTTGACCTCAAGCTCACGGGTATCGGTGGGTTGGAGGTGCTGGCCGCCCTACGCGAACAAGCACCGGATACCGTCGTCATCATTCTGACAGCCCAGGCCAGCCTGGAAAGCGCCGTCGAGGCCTTACGCCAGGGTGCCCATGATTATCTCTTCAAGCCCTGCCAAACCTTTCAATTGCGCGAGAGTATTCAAAAGGGGCTGGCCAAACGCCAACAAGCGCTACAACAGCGCGGCTTGCTCCGGCAGCTAGAACAGAATCTGGTGAACGAGCTGGAAACGATCCGGGCCACGATGCAAGACCTGCCGCCCCAGTCAACCTCCGTCCCGGCGACTACGCCTGAAGTATCTCCTACCAAGCCACCTGAACCGGTGAACGATTTAATCGAACCTCTCAGCGAACGCGAATTAGAGGTGCTGCGTCTGCTGGCCGCCGGCATGTCCAACCAGGAGATTGCCGAAGAGTTTATCGTTACCATTCATACGGTCAAATGGCATACCAAAAATTTGTATGGCAAGCTCAACGTGCATAATCGCACCCAAGCCTTAGTGAGGGCCAGGGAGTTGGGCTTGATTTAGGCTGTCCTTTTCTTGTTCAAACGCCCTCAAAAACACCCTCTGGATTACTCCGGAGGGTGTTTTTTTATCTGCCAACCATGCCTACACCTTTTGCTACCCTTGCGAGTAGTGCTTCTATGCAAAAGTTGGCGTATGCTGGAATCAAATTTTACACGAGCACTACAAGTTGAACGGAGGTTAGAAAATGGATCAGCACTATGAACTGGGTATGGTCGGCCTGGGCGTGATGGGCCGTAATTTAGTTTTGAATATGGCCGACCACGGCTTTGCCGTTGCCGGTTACGATAAAGATGAGAGTAAGGTACACGCTTTAAGCGACGAAGCCGGAGACCGTCCCGTGCGGGGAGCCGGCAGTCTGGCTGAGATGGTCGGCTTACTGCGCCGGCCACGAGCAGTAATGCTGCTGGTACCCGCCGGCCCGCCGGTTGATGCCGTTATCCGTGATCTGCTGCCTTACCTGGAAGCGGATGACCTCATTATTGATGGCGGGAACTCCTTCTTCAAAGACACCGACCTGCGGACCAAAACCCTGGCGGAGAAGGGGATTCACTTTCTGGGGGTAGGCATTTCCGGCGGCGAGGCCGGCGCTCGCCACGGGCCAAGCATGATGCCCGGCGGGTCCCAGCATGCCTACGAGCGGGTGCGACCTATCTTTGAAGCCGTCGCGGCCAAGGTCAACGGCGAGCCTTGCGTGACCTACCTGGGGCCTGGTTCAGCCGGACACTACGTCAAGATGGTCCACAACGGCATCGAGTATGGTCTGATGCAGCTCATCGCCGAAAGTTACGACCTGCTGAAGCGTGGTCTGGGTCTCAGCGATGACGCTTTGCACACTATCTATGCGACCTGGAATGAGGCCGAACTGCAATCTTTTCTGGTCGAGATCACGTCCGACATTTTTCGCCAGGTGGATGAACGCACCGGACGGCGGCTTATTGATGTCATCCTCGACGAGGCCGGGCAAAAGGGCACGGGCATGTGGACCTCACAAAACGCGATGGAGTTACAAATGCCCACCCCGACTATTGATATAGCCGTGGCAATGCGCGATATGTCAGGCTACAAAATACAGCGGGAAAAGGCCAGTCAACTCTTGAAAGGATCTGTGTCCACGTTTCAAGGGGAACGCGACGGCTTCGTGGAGCAACTGCGCAAGGCTCTCTATTTCGGGTTTATCGTCACCTACGCCCAGGGCTTTGCTCTATTGCAGCGGGCGTCGGAGGTTTACGCATACGATTTGAACCTGGCCGAAGTGGCTCGGATCTGGCGCGGTGGCTGTATTATCCGTTCGGCCCTATTAGAGGATATTCGCGCGGCCTTTCAGGAGCGCACCCAGTTACCCCATCTGCTGCTTGACCCTAACCTGGCTGAGGCCGTGATGACCCGACAGGCAGACATGCGAACTGTCGTTCACACCGCTGTTACGTTGGGGCTGCCCACACCGGGGTTGATGACCTCGCTGGCCTATTTCGACGCTTATCGCAGTGCATGGCTACCGGCCAATCTGATCCAGGCCCAACGTGATTTCTTTGGCGCACACACCTATGAACGAATTGATACCAAGGGTGTCTTTCACACCCATTGGATCTCATAACCTGAAAGGAAGGGGTGATCAAGATGGAAACTGCGGTGTATACTGAACCTACTATTATGGTTATCTTTGGCGCGGGTGGCGACTTAACCCAGCGTAAGTTGCTGCCGGCCCTATACAACCTCTACCTCGATAAGTGGCTGCCGGATCACTTTGCGGTGATCGGGGTCGATCTCAAAGCGATGCGTGACGATGTGTTTCGTCAGCACATCCACCAGGGGGTTGATCAGTTCTCCCGGCGGGGTCACGCCGATGAACAAAGCTGGGCCACCTTCGCCTCTCGGTTAAGCTACCTCTCTGCCGATTTCACCGATCCGGCCACCTACGCCACGTTGGCCAAAGGGCTGGCGGCCCAGGAAAAAGACTGGTCGGCCAAAGCCAACCACATCTTCTACCTGGCCACCGCACCGGCAATGATCGCCCCGATTGCCCAGCATCTGGGTGAGGCCCGGTTGAGCCACAATCGCCACCAGGCCCGTCTTGTGGTCGAAAAACCGTTTGGGCATGACCTGGACTCGGCCCAGTACCTCAATCGCACGTTGACCAGCTTCTTTGACGAGCCCCAGATTTATCGTATTGACCACTACCTGGGCAAAGAGACAGTCCAGAATATTCTGGCCTTCCGTTTTGCCAACGCCCTGCTTGAGCCAATCTGGGATCGGCGCTACATTGATCACGTCCAGATTACCGTGGCTGAAACGGTCGGGGTGGAGCATCGCGGCGGTTACTACGACCATGCCGGGGCGCTGCGCGATATGATTCAAAACCATTTGCTTCAAATTTTGTGTTTGATTGCTATGGAACCGCCGGTCTCGTTTCAGGCCAACGAAATCCGCAATAAGAAGGTAGATGTACTGCACGCCATTCGGCCCATCAGGCCCGAACTGGTTCACCATATGTCCGTGCGTGGTCAGTATGGCTCCGGTTGGCTGGAAGGAGAGCGCGTCTTGGCCTATAACGCCGAACCCGATGTCGCGCCCGATTCCACCACCGAAACCTATGCGGCGCTCAAGCTGTTTGTGGATAACTGGCGATGGCAAGATGTGCCGTTTTACTTGCGTACCGGCAAACGGTTGCCCGCCCGTACATCTCAGGTTGTGATCTCCCTGCGGCCCACGCCCCACCAGCTTTTCCCAACCACGGCGGTGGAGCAGTGGCAGCCCAACCGCCTAACCATCAACATCCAGCCTGAGGAGAGCATCATTCTCCACTTTCAAGCCAAACGGCCCGGCCCGATCATACGCCTTAGTCCGGCCAGCATGGAATTTTGCTACGAGCAAGCCTTCAAAATGCCCTCACCCGAAGCCTACGAAACGTTATTGTTAGACGTGATCATAGGCGACGCCACCCTATTTATGCGTGCCGACCAGATCGAGGCAGCTTGGTCGGTCATTACGCCTGTACTCGATGCCTGGCAGGCCGTTCCATCAACGCATTTTCCTGACTATGCCGCAGGTACCTGGGGTCCGGAGGCTGCCGAAAACTTAATTGCTCGCGACGGGCGCAGTTGGCTGGTGCCCAATCTCTCTACATCTTGAGCGTAAACCCATCACCTTGCTGCCTGGTGTCAGTCGATAGGCCGGCAAGAGACAAAAAAAGGTATCGGGTTCAAACAAAAAAACCTTACCGAAGTCTGGTAAGGTTTTTGGTGTACTTATATTCAAATGGGCGAGGAGGGACTCGAACCCTCACGCCTCGCGGCACTAGATCCTAAGTCTAGCTCGTCTGCCAATTCCGACACTCGCCCAACTTTCGAGAGCTATACTCGAAACACTATTTTAGCATTGCCTGGGTCTAAAGTCAAAGTGTTTGCAAATGTTAGCCTGGTCACCTGGCTAGGTAAAAAATCACTCATCTGGAGGACGCGAACTCATGGGTTTTATAGTATAGTAGGCCCGTTGACCATGCTGTCAATACCTAAAAAATCCCAAATTGTCACAATAGAACAAACAATATTTTGATTTATTCTGTGCGTTTGACAACTTTTCAGAGACAGGGTATTATTCGAGCGCTTATGAGATTTATATTATGAAAAGAATTTTTTGTGCCGGGTAGAAATTCTTTAAGTTGAGTAAGCACACGGATAGAAGAAAAGATAACTCCCACAAAAATACGTTAAACATTTCACATTTTAGCACATAACAACACCTATGCCATTGCCAACGGGGGCTTATTTCGAACAATAATTCAACACCGACTTGTTGAGAGCGATACCAACTTCGCATTACATCGTCCTTGTCTT
>JAGRBY010001390.1 GCA_020433835.1 Anaerolineae bacterium
TCCTGGACAAACCCAAGGGCAATCATCGCATCGTGTGTGCTTAGATGAATATGGTCGGCGCCAATCAGCTCGACAAAGCCAATCGTTCGCAAACGATCCATAACCGGCCCCTTGATTGCCGCCAAGTGTAATTCCACACCAATTAAGCGCAAGTCATGGACCAATGCCTCAAGCACTTCTAGCGCGCTAACGTCAATCACATTGATGGCAGACCCAATTAAGAGAACATATTTTGCATCGGGTTTCTCCGCCAATTCAGCAAGAATGGCGTCCTCCAGATATTTCGTGTTGGCAAAGTAGAGGCTTTCATCGATGCGCATAGCAATCACTTCCGGCCAGGTCTGGACGTCGTGACGTAGCACATTCCGATAGGTCTCTGTGTGGTCGATCCGCCCCACAACAGCAATGTGTGGTTTACTGGTACGCCAGATAAAGAGCACCAACGAGAGCCCCGCGCCGACGAGTATACCATCCTCGACACCGAGCGCCAACACTGCAACGAAGGTGACGAGGAGTGCAGCAAAATCGGTTTTACTGTAGGCGTAGATATGCTTGGTGGTTTTCCAATCGAAGAGACTCACAACGGCAACAACGATAATGGCAGCTAACAC
>JAGRBY010001391.1 GCA_020433835.1 Anaerolineae bacterium
TGGTGGAGGCCGGTTGGGTCACGGTAAAGGCGGTGCCGTTGCTCAGGGTGATGGCCGAGGAGCCGCTGAGAATGAGATCATCCGTGGCGCTGGTTCCATTATTACTGATGGTAAAGGTGTGAGTCAGCGTATCACCGAGGGTGACATTATCAAAGTCGGTGTCATCGGCAGTGGTGGGGCTGGTATCGCCATTGCTGATTTCGGTGCCGTTGCCCGCAACGGCTATTTCCGGCACCACGTTATACCAGACAGCGATCTCATCGTCATTGAAGGCTGCGCCCAGCACATCCAAATCGCCATCGCCGTCCACATCGGCGGTATAGAGTGCCTGGACCCTATCGAAAGCCTCAGTAATGGTATGTTCGCTAAAGTTCTGACTGCCGTCGTTCTCCCACCAGGTGATCCCATCAATATATTCACCTGTCCCAAGGACATCCATGTCTCCATCGCCATCCACATCGGCGGCGGCAATATCGTTGGCTCCATCAAAGCCGCCGTCGATGGTATGTTCGGTGAAATTCTGACTGCCGTCATTCTCCCACCAGGTGATGTCGTCGGCAACATCAGCGGCCCCCAAAATATCCAGGTCGCCATCGCCATCCACATCGGC
>JAGRBY010001392.1 GCA_020433835.1 Anaerolineae bacterium
GTTCTGTTTGGCGGCCGTTCTGCCGAACACGATGTGTCGATCATGTCGGCGACAAACGTGATGCAGGCAATCGACCAAGCCAGATACGAAGTCGTTCCGATCAAGATCGAACGCGATGGTCGATGGATACTGCAACGCTTCTCCGCGGATGGGTCTATGGAGAATCTCGCGTCGACAGGCATCCAGGGGGCTCTGATGCCGGGAGGTTCAGGCGCGCTGGCGACCGTCTCTCATGCCGCTGAAGTTGGGAGCACGCCATCCATCGATGTTCTGTTTCCCGTCCTGCACGGCCCCTTTGGCGAAGACGGCACGGTTCAAGGCCTCGCCGAGATAATCGGCATTCCCTATGTGGGCTGCGGGGTGGCCAGCTCCGCCTTGTGCATGGACAAGGACTTTACCAAGCGACTTCTGGTGCCGGCAGGCATACCGATGGCGCGCTCGATCACCTTGCAGCGTAAGGAAACCATCACCTTTGACGAGGTTGTCAGCCAGCTGGGAGCGCCGGTCTTTGTGAAGCCCGCGCGGCAAGGTTCATCCTTCGGGGTCGGCAAGGCCGATACTGCAGAAGGCTTTGCCGAGGCGCTCAGCACCGCATTCCAGCATGACGAC
>JAGRBY010001393.1 GCA_020433835.1 Anaerolineae bacterium
GGTTGGTCGGCGACAGCATCTTTCCCGGCCAATCGACCGCGGCCGTGGCTCTGGGCGGCATGCGCGTGGCCGCAGCCGTGCTGCAAGAACAGGCCGTCCGAGACAGAGTCAGCCAGGATATCACGCGGTTATTGCCCCAGGTTATGGAACCATAAACGGTTTGCTGCCAACTTGTCTTTCTTAGCTCGGCTGTGATACACTTGCGCCGGGTTATTGGCCCACCTAAGAATCGTGAATTAAATAACTTCCCCATTTGAGTCAGGTAATTGGTAACTGGTAATTGGAGATTAAATTACCAATTACTGCTCTCCGAAATAGGTCACTTATTTCATTTTTATTCCTAAGTGGAGCGCGTAAGAAAGGCAGGACATGGTGACGAAAAAACAATTGCTTCTAGTCATTTTTGGGATAACTCTTTTGCTTGTGACCGGCTGCCGGCGCGGCCAGACGAGCGATATCAGCGACATTGGACTTGATTTAAGTATCTCGCCTGATCCGCCCACCACCGGCCCGGCAGCGGTGGTCATTCAGCTTACAGATGAGGCCGGCCAGCCCCTCGCCGGGGCGAAAGTCGAGTTGGAGGGCAATATGAGCCACGCGGGGATGAC
>JAGRBY010001394.1 GCA_020433835.1 Anaerolineae bacterium
CCCTCTACAAAACCGGCCAAGCTCTGGCCGCCCTACGCGGCCGCCACTACGTCATTCCCGATGATATCAAAACGCTTACCCCACTGACTCTGACCCATCGTTTAATCCTCAAACCGGAAAGCCAGCTTCGCGGTCGAACGACAAAAGCCGTGCTAAAGGATATTGTGGAGCGGACAAACTTGGCCTTAGAAATCCCCACATCTTAAATCGGTGAGACCTACCTAAAATTTGTCTTTTCCATGAGCTGTGCTATAATTTCGGGCTACGTAAGGGTGATTAGCTCAGCTGGTTAGAGCGCACGGTTCACATCCGTGAGGTCACTGGTTCGAGTCCAGTATCGCCCACAAAAACGAGGTGGGATGCCCCCACCTCGTTTATTTTATCCGCACAGATTCCCCTCAATCCATATCCATTTTACATCCGGTTGAACATCACGGTGATGGCCCGCATGGGGATGGCGCCATAGTTACTTAACCGATGGGGTGTGGCTGAGTCAAAAGTGATGCTGTCACCGGCTTTGAGCAGATATTGCTCAAAGCCAAGTTCTAAGAGTAGCTCCCCCTCAAGCACAAAATGAAACTCTCGGCCGGTGTGGTGCGACATCTT
>JAGRBY010001395.1 GCA_020433835.1 Anaerolineae bacterium
GCTCTTTTTTAGCATAAGTTCATTGATGAACTGGTGATACGGTAAAATTATACCGATAGATACCGGTATTATACCTGATTTTGAGCCGGATTTCTATGATCCAGCGCACAGTGCGCGTGTTTTATCTGCTAGCAGGCTTGTAACATTGACCCACGCATGGAAATAGTGTCACTGAAGACGATTTCCGCATAGCAGACAGGTGTTGTGGCTGAAATGTAAGGGAGTGTTACAGAAACTTCGCAACAGCAATGGGAATGAAAATACCGTAGGACAAACTTAAGTTTGTTCTACGTATCTTATTTTCAGAGGAGCGTGAGATCCTACCCTTACGCGGCCACCGGCACAAAGGGTCGTAGATAAAAGGAGAGGAAATTCAAGGGCTTGGCAGCGGCGGTTAACACGGGCGCTTCGGCCTGGGGCGTGGCCAGAACCACATCGTAAAGGCCGTACTCTTGCCGGAACGTGCTGGTTTCGATGTGGCCTGCGCCATCGACGATATAAAGGAAGAGATCTTCGCCCGGCTGAGGGAGTTCGACGGTGGTTTGTCCGCCGGCGGGTACGATGGTGCTGGTCAAACGGGCTTCGACGTGGGCTTGGGTGTTGCGG
>JAGRBY010001396.1 GCA_020433835.1 Anaerolineae bacterium
CCCCTCTGCCTGCTTGAACCCGGCCCGCAGTAGAACCACCGTCTGCTGCGGCGTCGTTTGCAGCCGCACCTGCAACCGTCTCAGCCCGGCTCGCTCACACCAGGCCCGCCACTCAAGCTGTTGGGGGCCTTGCAATTCCTGAATAAAGCGCCGCCACGCTTCCGCCTGACCCGGCAAGATCGGGATCGCCAGGCAAATATCGGTTGTTTGTGCGGAGCCTGTATTTTGAGCCATAGTGATTGTCCGAATATAAATGAGCTGCTTTTGCGGGAGATTAGAGATGGGGAGATTAGGCGATAAGGAGATTTCTAAGGCCAATCGCCTAATCTCCCCATCTCCATTTTTGTTGCCGCTCATGATTGTCGTAAGGCTCCAAACCAGACGCCGCCGAGAACCAACAACCCACCGCCGATGAACCCCCAGGTGATGTGTTCGCCGGCCAGTTGCGTGGCGACAATTACCGTCACCAGCGGGAACAGGACGAAAGCGTAAGAGACGGCTGAGGCGGTCCAGCGACCCAGGACGAAGACATAGAGAAAGTAGGCAAGCACCGAAGCGCCGAGGACGATGTAACCGAACGCCAGCCAGGTGGCCGTATTGGAAGGA
>JAGRBY010001397.1 GCA_020433835.1 Anaerolineae bacterium
AAGGTGAGCGCCGGCTCGATCCTGTTCGAGGGCGCCGACCTCACGCCGCTCGCAGCGCCCGACGTCGTGGAGCGCGGCGTCGTGCAGGTGCCCGAAGGCCGCCAGCTCTTCGCCCCTCTCACCGTGCGCGAGAATCTCAGGCTCGGCTTTCACCGTCAGGCGCGCGCGCCGAATGCGGCGACGCTTTACAAGGAGCGGCTCGACTATGTCTTCGAGCTGTTTCCGCGCGTCGCCGAGCGCATCGACCAGCGCGCCGGCACGATGAGCGGCGGCGAACAGCAGATGGTCGCGATCTCTCGAGCCCTCATGGCCGGGCCGAAACTCCTGATGCTCGACGAGCCGTCACTCGGTCTCGCGCCGATGATCGTCGACCAGATATTCGAAACCCTCGCCCGTTTGCGAAGCGACGGGCTCACCATCCTTCTTGTCGAACAGCATGCCGATGAAGCGTTGCAGCTCGCCGATTACGGCTATGTGCTCGCCGTCGGCAGTGTGCGCGCGCAAGGTCCCGGCGAGAGCCTTCGCAACGACCCTGCGCTGACGCAGTCCTATCTTGGCCGCGAGTCGGGATGACGATCGCGAGGAGATGATCTCATGCGCCAATTG
>JAGRBY010001398.1 GCA_020433835.1 Anaerolineae bacterium
CGTGAGCAAGCCAAAATCGATGCGGTTTTTGAGAGTTTTAATGCGTGATTTCATGAAAAATTAGACTATTTCATCCCCCAACAATGTCATTTCGACCAGCGGGAGAAATCCCTGAAGCAGTCAGGCCACAGGGCGTGCGATGGGTGCGAAATGGCCCCCTGCTGTAAGCCGTTCGGCCCGTGACGGTGTTTTTACTCCCAATGTTCGAGGGATTTCTCACGGCGTTCGAAATGACATCGTCAGTAGCGGCCAAAAACCGCCAACCATCCCCCTTTAATCCCATCTGTGAGAATTTGTGTCCATCTGTGGACCCTTCCCCGGCCAAAACACGCATGCCTTACTCTTCAACCGTAATGGTCGCAACCTCCACGTGATCGATTCCCGCAGGGGTGGTCATACGTTGCCTGGTGGCGGTATCGTACAGGCCGACAATTAATGTGTACGCGCCGGAGGGAACATTATCCAACGGGATAAAACGCCGGTCAACAATACGCTGATCGGCCAGCCAAGTCGAGGTTGGGTAGGCTCCGTCGAGCGGCGGGCGGTCGTAACTGGCCGTTAGTTGACCCGTTGCGTCGATCAGTTGGGCAAAGACCGTGTAATCG
>JAGRBY010001399.1 GCA_020433835.1 Anaerolineae bacterium
CTTGATAATATGGTGATCGACTAGCCAGAACATGTTCCGGCGCTCTCGATGACATTTTCAATCGGTCGATTGCCTGCTACCCTACTTTTTTTCGGCAGAGTTGCCCTACTCAGGACTTACGCAAAAATCAGGTGACAGTTACTTATTGTTAATAAATCAGCATCTGAGTCGTTCAAATAGGTTGCCTTAGCGTGCTCAAGTGACTGTCACCTTTGTTAAATCACGTGGAGCGCAGTATCCTCAGAGGCAGAGCCGTTCGCATCTGAGGATGCTCACTCCGCGCGCAGTAGACCATTGATGTTTATAGAAATGATTAAGCATCAACTATTAAGCTGCCCATCACGCCCGCTCCGCGATAAATCGCAGAGCTAGTAAACAGCGCCGGATAAATCCGGCTTCCTTAAACCCCATTTATGGGGTGCTGCTTAGTAGCACGGCGATTTATCACCGTTGCGGACGCCGAGGGCAACCCGTTTTGGTTGTCTAAAGAAGTGGTCAAGGGAGGAACGAACCCCAACGCTATTGGGTCTCGTCCCTCGACCCAACCTACGTTTGCTAATCTCTAATCTCTAATCTCTAGTCTCTTTCTCAGGTACTCAATGAAC
>JAGRBY010000139.1 GCA_020433835.1 Anaerolineae bacterium
CATCAGGTCGGCCAGCACTTTGGCGGCTTCGTAACCGGATTGAACCAGGTCTTGACCGGCAAAACCTAGACGCGCACTTTCGGGGTTGTCGGTGTTATAGGTGACGACGGGAATGCCTTCGGCAACCAGACGGTCGATGATGGGCGCGAGAGCGTCGGAGCTAACGGAGGAGATGGCCAGACCATCAACACCGGCTTCAACGAGGTTTTCAAGTTCGGCAATCTGAGCATCGGCATCGGGGCTGACAGGGCCGACCATTTCGACATCAACATCGAAATCGGTGGCGGCTTGTTCGACACCTTGTTTAATGAAGGGCGCGAATTCATTCGAGACATCGTGGTAGGAAACGCGTAGCATGAGCGGTTCGCCGTTAGCGACTTTCTCGGCAATGCGTTCGTTGAGCGTGAAGCTGCCGGTGTCAGCCGCTTCGGTTTCGGTCGTGGCTTCCGCTTCTTCGGTCGGTTCGGCAGCCGCTTCTTCTTCAACTACTTCTTTTTCAACGGGTGCGACTTCTTCAGCCGGTTCAGCCTCTTCGGCCGAAGTGGGTTCTTCGATAGTACCTTCAGCTTGTGGTTCTGTAGTAGGCGTGCTGCCGCAGCCAACCATAAACAAGGCTACGATCAGAGACAGAGTGAGGACAAATAAGATTTTGTACAGTTTCGCCATTGGTTAATTATCTCCTTCGATTAAAGGACTTCTCCTCTTTTGACATTTTAGGGTGTAAAGCGAACGTCGATGTAAACGGGAAGGTGCAGTCTTTATTCCGGGTGTTAAAGTCAGTTCGCTTCTGTTTGGAAATTAGATGTACAACGCTCCGTTTTTTGGCTTCACCTCCTATTAACGTACAGATCTGGAGCATCAAAGTTTACTTTGATCGCAATGTTGATGACAAAGCTTGCTTTGTCGCTCCGTTAACTATCCCTACAACCCGCGCCGGCTTCGAGTCCATTTGTCGATGCCGACCGCCAGGATAATCACCGCACCGATCATCGTCTCCTGCCAGAAGGCCGAGATGCCCATTAAGATGAGGCCGTTGCGCAATACGCCGATAATCAACACGCCTAAAATCGTGCCGAGAATGGTGCCTTCGCCACCGGCCAGCGACGCGCCGCCTACAATCGTGGCCGCAATAACGTCCAGTTCCAGACCGACGCCGGTTCGGCCGGCCTGACCGCTGGGCAGAAAGGCCAGGCTCAAAATTCCGGCCAGGCCGCTCAAGAAGCCCATAATGATGAAAGCCCAGATTTTGACGTTGTAGACCTTGATGCCCGATACCCGGGCTGCTTTATCGCTGCCGCCCACGGCATAGATTTTGAAGCCGAACACCGTTTTCGACAGCAGTATCCAGCCCAGAATAGCCACGATGACGAAGAAGATCAGCTGCATCGGAATCAGATCGAAGATGCGGCCCTGGCCTAGATAGTAAAATTGGGTCAACGTTTGCGGGTCGGCACCCTGCGCTTCATTGACAGTAACCGGCTCGCCGTTGGTAATCAGTAGCGCCACCCCGCGAGCCACACTCATCATACCCAGCGTCGTGATAAACGATGGCAGTGCTCCGTAAGTAGACAGCCAGCCGTTAATAAAACCAACCAACGCGCCAATTAACAGTCCGATTACAAGGGCGGCGATCAACCCCCAGCCCGACACAATCAGCATTCCGGTAATCAGCCCCACCAGGGCATAAATCGAACCGACGGAGAGATCGACCTCGCGCGAGATGAGCACATAGGTCATCCCGACCGACATAATACCCAGCAGTGAGACCTGACGGCCAACGTTTAGCAGATTTCTAACGCTCAAAAAAGCGGGGGTAGCAAATGATAAAAACACGGCCATGACAATCAATGCGACCAGCACGCCGGTTTCGCGGGCAAGGAAAAAACTTTTGATTCTGTCAGTGAAATTGGAATAGGCGGGGGTCATCTGGGCCTCTTTGACCATAAACGGGTTCTCCTTCGAATGAGTGGTTGGATGGGTAGGTGGTTAGTTTGTTGGTTTGTTTTTAGAAATATCAGCTAACCAACCCACAAACCCACAAACCATCCAACTACCTTTGTTGGTTTTATGATAGCATCTCCTCACCCAATGGACACCGTGGGAAAATCCAGTATTCAATCTGCCAAAAACGGATAATATTGAACTGTCAAACGCAACAGGACACCTGTCAAAAATGACAGGTGTGATAACTGTCGACGTTAACAGATGCAATTAAGCCGGGGGCGAAGTATAATTTAAAAAGAGGACAAGGGTTGTCATGGCTGACAGGCTGTACTACAATACAGCTCCTTTTCAATGGCGATAGGTTGGTTATATACGGTGACGGGTCACCAACGAACATTTTCATCAGGAGATAGGGAGATTAGGAGATACGGAGATGCTGCTTACAATCTCCCCATCTCTTCATCTCCTTATCTCCTAAACAAAATGTTACTTGATGATGCCGTTAAGTATAGGGATGGACACACAGATGTCTGAGCACAATGCGGCGCATCCAAATTTTCAAGATCATACGGTTTTGATTGTCGACGATACTCCGGCAAATCTGGAAACCCTGTACAGCTACTTCGAAAGTCTAGGTTTTGAAATTATGATGGCCCAAAACGGCCCCAGCGCGCTAAAGCGGGTTGAATACGTGAAACCCGACATCATTTTGCTGGATGTGATTATGCCCGGCATGGACGGTTTCGAAACCTGTCGCCGCTTAAAAGCGAATGACGCCACCAAAAATATCCCTGTTATTTTTATGACCGCTCTGACCGATACTATCCACAAGGTCAAAGGGTTTCAAGCCGGTGCCGCCGATTACATTACCAAACCGTTTCAAATCGAAGAGGTGTTGGCTCGCATTCAGACCCATCTGGCCCTTCGCGATTTGCAAACCCAACTGGAAACGCAAAACGCGCGTTTGCAAGCCGAAATTCGCGAAAGGCAGACGACCGCTGCCGCGTTGCAGCAGGCCAACGATGAACTGGAGCTTCGCGTTGGGAAGCGAACTGCCGAACTGGCCCAGGCCAACATCAGTTTGGAAGCGGAAATCTTGGAGCGTCGCCAGGCCGAAGCCGAAAGCCTCAAGCTAGCCACCGAGTTAGCCCAACGCGTTCAGAATCGAACGAATGAATTAGCGGCACTGTACGAGGTTACCGCCCTGGCCGGCGAGTCGCTTGCATTGGAAACCATTTTGATACGAGCGCTCAAATCGGTGCTGGCGGCAGCTCATGGTAAGCAGGGGACAATCCATCTGGTTGAGGAAACCGTCGCGTTAGCCGCTCAGGTAGGTTTTGTCGGGGGCGATGCTGCGCGACAGTTCGGCGATAAACCGGCGGCCTGGATCATCGCCCATAACGAACCACTGGCTCAGATCGATATGGCGACCTCAGATGGCAGACCGGGACTGTCAAATTGGTATATGGGCGTTCCCATTCGCGCCGGTGGGCGGGTCTTGGGCGCATTGAGTATCTGTTTGGCTTCGGCCGATAACGCCTCAGGCGATCCCGACCGCATTAGCCTGTTGGTCGCCATTGCCGATCACATCGGTGTTGTAGTCGAGAGTATTCAACTGCGTCGAAAAGCGGAACAAGCTGCTACACTGGAAGAGCGCAGCCGGCTGGCCCGCGAACTGCACGACTCGGTGACGCAGTTAATGTACAGCATCAATCTCTTTGCCAAAGCGGGTAAAGATGCCTATCGGCTCGATAACCCCACCCAGGGCGAAAAATATCTGACTCGCCTGGAAGATACCGCCCGCCAGGCGCTCAAAGAGCTGCGGCTGCTCCTGTTTGAACTGCGCCCTCCGGAATTGGAGCAAGAGGGACTGGTGGGGGCGCTGCAACTGCGGCTGGACGCGGTCGAGGGGCGCTCTGGTGTCAAAACACAGCTTTTAGTAAACAGCGCGGAAATCGCGCTGCCCGATGATTATGAAAAAGCGCTGTACGCCATCGCCCAGGAAGCGCTGAACAACGCGCTTAAACACGCCAACGCGACTGCGGTTACAATCCAGCTAGCCATTAACCCGGCAACCATCGATTTGGTCGTTACGGACGACGGCCTTGGTTTTGACCCGAACAATACAAGCCATCGGGGCGGACTGGGCCTCATCACGATGCGGGAGCGGGCTGATACGCTGGGCGGAACGCTGCAAGTTTGCTCCATGCCGGAGCAAGGAACCTCGATTCAATTGACCATGACGACACCTGAACCTCTTAAGGAGCGTGCCCTATGAGCACCAAACATTCCATTCGTATCATGATAGCCGACGACCATCCCGTGGTGCGCGAAGGTATGGCCGCCATGCTCAGTAACATTCCCGATCTGGAGCTGGTCGGCGCGGCGGAAGACGGGGTCGAGGCTGTGGCTATGGCCCGCACCCTGCGCCCCGACGTGATTTTGCTCGATCTGGTGATGCCCCGCAAAGGTGGCTTAGAAGCCATCCACGACATTAAAGAAGAGAATCCCGACGCCAAAATTTTGGTCGTCACCAGTTTTACCGAAGACGACAAGGTCTTTCCGGCCATCAAATCCGGCGCGCTCGGCTACCTGCTAAAAGATGCGCCGCCCGAGCAGCTGCTTCAGGCTATTCGCGATGTGTACCAGGGCGAGTCATCGCTGCATCCGACCATCGCCCGCAAATTGATCCAGGAGATCAGCCAGCCCTCGCCGCTGCCGCCTACCGAAACGCCGCTCACCGAGCGCGAGATCGCCGTGCTGCGGCTCATCGCCCGCGGGCTAACCGACCAGGATATTGCCCACAATTTATCGATCACCATTAGAACCGTTCGCTTTCATGTCAGCAACATTTTAAGCAAACTACACGTGGCCAACCGCACCCAGGCCGCTCTCTACGCTTTGCAAGAAGGTTTGTCCGATCTGGAGGATCTGGACGAACCCCGGCATTAACCTGTCATTTCAACCAGGGTTCGCCTTAAAAATACTGGTGTTACCGTCAGTGTACGCCCAGCCGGAGAATGGTATGCTTGAAAGCAAAATGGTTTATATCCGACACAAAGACGACTTCTATGCCTATCTTTTCCAAACTCACGTTTATCATCATAACGATGCTGCTGTCGGCATGCAGCGCCGCCATTGGAGCCGGGTCGGTTATTACACCGACTGCAACGCCTCGACCAACGCCGCTCATTCTCCCCAGCCCGACGCCCGTATCGATCCCGACGGTTGGTAATTTTCGGCTGAGTCCCGATATCGCTCAACGTGCGGCTGAAGACAAACCGTTGGTCATTCGCGTTTCCTACCACGATATTTCCAACGAGTTCGCCCCCTTCATCCGGCGTGGCGTGGTAAGTGCCGTCGAGGATTTCAAGGCCAACGTCGAAATGATCGGGCCGGTTGGGCCGGATGCCGACGTGCAAATTGCCGAACTCGAACGGCTGTTGGATGTCGGCATCGATGGCCTGGCGATCTCACCGGTCAACGACGAGGCGCTGGTTCCGATCATCAACCGCTACCTGGAGCAAGGCATTCCGGTAGTGACGTTTAATACCGATAATCCCGCCAGCGATCGGCTGGCCTTTGCCGGCCAAGATTTGGACGAGTCGGGCTACGAAGCCGCCCAGCTTTTAGCCGAAGCCTTAAACGGTCGCGGCGATGTGCTCATCACCACCATGGATGCCCAAGCACCGTGGTCTATCTCGCGCGAAACAGGGGCCAAGCGCGCTCTGGCCGAGTATCCCGAAATCAACGTCGTAGAGACGGTAAACACCGGCACCGAACCCCTCGAAATGTATACGTCTATCGAAAAGGCGATGACTGAGCATGAGAGCGTGTCCGGCATTTTGTCGCTGGAATGCTGCTCTACGCCCCCGGCGGGGGAATATGTCAAACGCAACGGCTTAATCGGTAAGGTCAAAGTGGTCGGCTTTGATGAACTTCCGCACACGTTGAAACTCATCGAAGCCGGAGCCATCGAAGCCAGCATCAGCCAAGACCCCGAGCGCCAAAGCTATGAGGCGGTGCGCATGCTGGCCGATTTTATCAACGGCGAGGCCGAAACTATAACCAACGTTGATACCGGCATCGCCATTATTCGAATGAACAATGTAAGTGAGTTTGTGAGCAAGTAAATAGTAGAGTTGTTCCCCTTTAAGCGAATACAGGTGACAGTCACTTAAAATGGGTTAGAGATAGATGGGTTTGCAACCAATAATCTCCGGATAATGCCAAAAAGTGACTGTCACCTTGCTCTTGATTTATTCAGGCATAACTCTAGCATAAATGGGTATGTCAATGATGAACACATTTAACAGTTACAAAGTCGGTACAAAAATTTTAATTGGCTACATCATTGCTTTGGCACTCATGGCTGCCGTTATCGTCATTGCCATTCTGCGGATTTACCAGATCAACGATACGGTAACGAGCCTGGCCAAAGGACTGGCCGCTGAGCAGCATCTGGCCGATCAAGTTGTCTCTAACGTCTGGGCCACCCATTTTTACGCATTGCAATATATGGATCAACAAAATCCGGTCGATCTGGGCCTTTATCGAGCCGAATATGCCAAGTTCGATGAGCTTCTGACCATGGCCGATCAAAAAGGGGCCAAACAAGAGCGGCTGGGTTACCTGGACACGATAAAAAGCGGTATTCAAACCTATGGCGATGATTTTACCGAAGTCATCGGCTTGCTGACCACCCGCGACCGGGATTTACTGGTTGACCTGGATCAGCAGGGTCGTCTGGCTGAAATCAAGCTTGAACAGATTCGAGCCAACTCATTCTTTGCTGATGACACGGTTACCTCGTATCAGGCCGGTAATGCCCAGCGGGCTTTACTGTTGATGCGCGTTGCGGCTTTTCAATATCTGGAAAGCGGTGATCTCTACTGGATTGATGAATTCAACCGTGCCTACGAAAGTGCGCAAAGTTCCTTCCAAAAGCTCGATCAGGCCATCGAGAGCCGGTTGTATCAAGAATTGGCCGATGATGCCGAAGTTGCGGTGGAGACATACGCCCACAGTTTTGTCGATATTCAGGAGAATTACACTCGCCAGCAAGACATCATCACCAATCGGCTCAACGTGGTCGGCCCGGATATCCGAGAAGCAGGTGCGGCCATCTCCGCCGATGTTGCCGCCGATTTTCAAGCTGCTGCCGTAACAACCCAAACGTTGGTAGCCCAAACCCAATGGCTACTGCTGATCACGATGGGTTTAGCCATTCTGGCAGCGTTAGGTTTTTGTTTTCTGATTACCCGCAGCATCACCAGTCCCCTGGAACAAGTCACCGAGGTCGCTCGCCAAATTGCCGACCTGGACTTGCGCAAACTGACCTCAGAAATGGATGCCATTGCCCAGGGCGATCTAACGCGCGACCTGACGATTACTACACGGTCTCTGGCTATCCGCTCCGGAGATGAAATTGGGCAGATGGCCCGCGCTTTCAATGCCATCATCCGGCAGTTGCAAAAAGCGGGTACAGCGTTTAGCGATATGGTGACCAACCTGCGCATCCTCACCGAGCGTAACGCCCGTTTATTTGAACAGGCCCAAACCGCCCGTCACAATGCCGAAGCCGCCAGCCAGGCCAAAAGCAACTTTCTGGCCAGCATGAGCCACGAACTGCGCACACCGCTCAATGCTATTCTCGGCTATGCCCAAATTCTCCGGCGCGATCAAAACCTATCTACCCTCTACGATGACGGCCTGGCCATAATTGAGAAAAGTGGGCATCATCTGTTAACCCTGATTAACGACATCTTAGATTTAGCTAAAATCGAAGCGGGGAAATTATCGCTGCAGCCGGCTGTGGTTCACTTACCGATCTTTCTCGATAGCGTTGTGGGCATGATGCAGCTTCGCGCCCGCGAAAAAGGCCTGCAATTTGTCGATGAGCGTGCCCCCAACCTACCCTACGGCGTTGAGATTGATGAAAAGCGATTGCGTCAAGTGCTGATCAATTTGCTCAGTAACGCCATCAAATTTACGAACAACGGAACGATCACCTTGCGGGTGGAGGTTGTCGCTGCGCCGGACGAGGCTGCACCATCTCGTCAGGCGGGTCACTCGGTGAAACGGATTTGCTTTACGGTATCGGATACCGGCGTTGGTATCGAGCCGGATCAGGTACGGCTCATCTTCCAGCCGTTTGAGCAGGTTATTCCTGGGTCTCTGGTCATCGAAGGAGCCGGGCTGGGGTTGCCTATTAGCCAGCAGTTGGTTGAAGCGATGGGCAGCGAAATTCGGATAGAGAGCGAGATCGACAGTGGCAGCACCTTCTGGTTTGAGTTGGATCTGCCGGTCATTGAGGCCGAACTGCCGGCTAAACCCGATCTTACCCAGGGACTGATTGGCTATGCCGATCCATCCCGGAAAATATTGATTGCCGATCAAAAAGATCACAATCTGGCTCTGCTGGTCAACTTTCTCGCGCCGTTGGGCTTTGAAATCGCTACTGTCCAAAACGGTCAGAAAGCCATCACCCGAGCGATGCAGATGCGTCCTGATCTGATTATTCTTGATATGCGGATGTCAGCCGAATCAGGTACGGAAGTCATTGAAGGAATACGGCAGCAGCCTGATCTCAATACGACGATTGTTATCGGTACCTCAGCCAGTGTAAATGGTCAGGTAAATACCCAAGCCACTTATGACGATTTTTTAGCCAAGCCTATTGATCTCGAGGTGTTAACTGAACTGCTAGAGCAACATTTACAGCTAACTTGGTTGTATGAAGAAACTCCCTCTTCCTCAACGCCTAATCAGCCAACCCCTTCATCACCGGCCTCTCCCCAATTTATTCCACCTCCGCTGGACGAACTTAATGTGCTCTATGATTTGGCGATGAAGGGTAACATGCCCGGCCTCTACAAACGGGCTGTCGCCATTGAGCAGATGAACCGCCAGTACGAACCTTTCACCCATCAATTAAAAGCCCTGGCCAAAGCCTTCGATGAGGAAAACGTGTTGGCTTTCGTAACACCGTATTTAGAGAATGGTTAGCGCAAGAGTTTAACTCATAGTAAAATATTTCTCTACCTTTCAATATAAACTCTCCAGAGGAATAAATGCCAAACTCAATTATTACTCCCAATCTCATGAAACAGGCTTTACAAAACGGACAGTCCGTCATCGGCACGATGGTAGCGGAGATACGCCAGCCGTCGGTGATGCAGCTGCTCAAAAATGCCGGGTTCGATGTCGCCATTATCGACAATGAGCATGGTCCATTCAACATAGAGACTATCGCCGACCTCAGCCGCACCGCTCGTTACGTTGGCCTGACGCCTATTGTTCGCGTGCCGGATCTGGCTTATCCTTACATCGCTCAAGCGCTGGATGCCGGCGCGCAGGGGATTATGCTGCCGCGCGTTTACACAGCCGATCAGGTTCGCCAGGCCGTCGAGATTATGAAATATCCGCCTTTGGGAAAACGCGGCAGCGCGTTAAGCCGAGGGCAGACCAATTTTCAAGCCGGTCCGCTGGCCGATACGCTGGCAGCCGCCAACCAAGAGTCGCTGCTGATTGTGCAGATTGAAACCAAAGAAGCTGTAGAAAACATTGAGGATATTGTGGCCATTTCGGGCGTCGATGTGGCGCTGATTGGACCTACTGATCTTTCAGTTTCATTGGGGATTCATGGGCAATTGACGTCACCAGAATTACACGCGGCTATCGAAACCACGATGGCTGCATGCCAACGGGCGAATGTATTCCCGGCGATCCACATCAACGATCTGGAGCAGGCCGCTTACTGGGCTAAAAAAGGGATGCGCTTTGTCAGCTCATCGGCAGAAGTAGGTTTGTTGATGCGAGGCGGTTTGGAGGTAACGTCGGCAATTCGGCAGGCGTTTGACTAAGAGATTGTGCAGAGGGTTTTTGTCCACAGATAGACACAGATTATCACTGATATTATCATAGTTATGATAAAAATCTGTTTCGGTAGCACAACGTTAAACCGTGGAAAAGGAAGATGATGAAATATCGACGAAATAATTGACAGAATTAACAAGATTATTACGATTTTATCTATCTTAATTGAGTAAATCTTGTTAATTCTGTCTAATTTTTCTTTACCCCAGTTTAGTGCAGAGCTACCTCTGTTTCTAAGGGCTAAAAAATTCGCCCTAAAACAAAACCCAGCGACAATAATACGCTATAAACAAGTTCTAACCGAGCCGTTCCTGCCAAGGCCATGTTCAGGGGACGGCCTTTTTCATGCATGATTAAATGGTGGAGTGGTTTGATCATGGGGATCGACAGCCAGGTCAGCAGCACCCAAATTGGTGCGAGACCGAGAAGCCACATCAATGGGGGAATAATGTAGCTAAGACCCAATAACAAGAAATATTCGATCTGCGTTGCTTGCTCGCCAAAGCGAACCGCCAGCGTTTTTTTGCCCGCCACCCGGTCGGTGTCGATATCGCGCAGGTTGTTAACCACCAGAATGGCCGTTGCCAGCAAGCCGACCGGCACTGCGGCCCAAACCGAGGCCGGGCTAACCGTCCCGGCCTGCACGTAATATGTACCGCAGACGGCGACAAGCCCAAAGAAGATGAAGACAAATAGATCGCCTAACCCGTTGTAACCGAGCGGAAATGGCCCCCCGGTATAAGCAATACCCGACATAATCGAGAGCAGCCCGATCACCACAATCGGCCAGCCGCCAACGAAAACCAGATACAGGCCAATAAGCGTTGCCAGCCCAAATGTGAGCCACATACCGAGCATGACTTGCTCCGGCGAGAGAAGACCGGCCTGGGTTACGCGCATCGGGCCAAGGCGCTGCGTGGTATCGGCCCCTTTTTTGAAATCGAAAACATCATTGGCAAAGTTGGTGCCGATTTGGATTAGCAATGCACCTAACAATGCGGCAAGGGCAGGCCCCAAACGAAAAGCGTGTTCGCTAATGGCGACCGCGGTACCTACCAGAACCGGCGCGGCGGCGGCCGGTAAGGTTTTTGGGCGCGAAGCCAGCAGCCATATTTGCAGTTGTGAGGGGCTTGAATTGGTTGTGGTCAAAATCCTAGTTCGTCCAGCTAATGCGTTCTTCCGCCCAACCCCGACTGGCGTCTCGACTGGAGCCGACAAAGCCGTCCGGTGAACCTTCGAGATCGAACAGTTTTTGCTGGTCGCTGCCTTCCGGCGTCATGGCCCAGATGGCCCACTCACCATCGCGATTGCTGACAAAAGCGATAGCCCGGCCATCGGGCGACCAGGTCGGCAGGCCGTCTTCCGAACTCATCTCGGTTAAACGTTGAACATCCGATCCATCGGGATTGGCACTCACAATATCCCAATTTCCTTCTTCGCGGGACATAAAAATGATGCGTTCGCCGTTAGAAGAAAGCATAGGAGCCGTATCATCATTCTCGGTAGTTACCACTTGAACATCACCAAGGCTAACTGTGGCGGTTCGAATACCGTTACCGGTTGAGCCCCACCCTTTGAAAGCCAAACGCCCAACCGGACTCATCGACGGATATTCACCTTCACCGATCACCACGCCATCGCTGCCTACCTGGGTGCTGCCCACTTTCATCAGCCGCGATTTACGGTCGCCTTCGCGGCGAGATAAGAAGATGATTTCTGATCCATCGGCGCTCCAGGTTGGGAGTTGATCTTCAACAAACCGAGCTACCAAATAGGCATTGCTTTCGGTTAAGTTCATGGTCATCAACCCCCAGGAGTCGAGCCGCCAGGAATGAAACGCAATGCGGGTGCCATCAGGGCTGAAAGCCGGTTGGCTGGCCCCTTTTCTAAAAAGCGTGGTACCTGAGCCGTCGACCTGACCGAAGTAAAGATCATAATCGACCCCGTTAAAAACGGGATAAGCAATGGTACCATTAAGCGTGGCCGCCGGAATGGTTAAACTGGACGATGAGGTCGCTGTGGCAGATTCTGCGATTGATGTTGGGGTGTTGGTTGGTGTCGGCTCTTCGGTTGGCTCTTCGGTGGCTTCGTCAGTTGGCTCTTCAGTGGCCTCGGAAGTCGACGTTGGCGTGCCGGTGGGCGCATCGCTGAGCGCACTGAGAATTAACTCGGTTGGTGTTGCCGATGGCTCATCAGCAGCGTTGGCTTGCTGTGGCGGTAAATTACCGGCTCGCTCGCTGAACATAAAGAAAGCTGCCGCTACCAAAATGGCAATAAAGAGAAGGGCCAAGGCTCCAAACATCATGGGCGAGACGCCCTTTTTGGCCGGGGCCGATTTGGCATCTTTGACCGGAGGGCTGGCAACCACCGGAGCTTTTTCGGCAATGGCTTTGCGCATCTCCTCTGCCGACTGGTATCGTTCCGTCGGGTGGATGCCAATGGCCTTCATTATAATGCGCTCCGCCTTTTCGCTGAGTTTGTTATTGAGTTCACGAGGCGCTGTTAATACCTGTGGATTAAGCAGCCGTTCGTGAACATTAGGCGGTGCGACGTGGGTTAGCAAATGGTACAGCGTTGCGCCCAAAGCATAGATATCAGAGCGAGCATCTGTATGCGAGTCGCTGCCGGCAAACTGTTCTAACGGCGCGTAAGCCGGTGTCCCCAGACCACGCAGTTCAACTTTTGTTTCTGGGTTTTTGCTATCAAGCAGCTTGACCAGCCCGAAGTCAACCAATTTTACCCGGTTGCGCGTATCAAGGCGTAAGTTAGCCGGTTTGATATCGCGGTGAATAATCGGCAGCGGATGCTGGCTGTGCAAATAGGCCAGCGCATCGAGCACCTGATCGGCCCAATCGAGAACCAGAGCTTCTTCAAGCGGCGCGTTGGTGCGTTGAAGCCGACTGTCCAGATCTTCGCCTTCAACATAGTCCATAACCAGGTATTCGCGGCCATCTTCTATAAAGTAATCGGATACTTTTGGCAGACTGGGGTGATCGAGCCGGGCCAAAACGCTGGCTTCGGCCAAAAACTGCTCTCGCGATTGCGATTGCACATCAGGGCTGGCGCTGGGGTCGAGCCGATTCTCTTTTACGGCACAGCGGCGACCAACCAGCCGGTGATCGTTGGCCAGATAAACGGCTCCCATAGCTCCACAACCAAGGACACTGGTAACTTTATAACGACTGCTAAGAGTCGTATTTTCTCCCAGCAGTCCACGCATCGCCGTGCCGCAAACCGAGCAGGAATGGGCGGTGTCTGGGTTATCGTGACTGCACGAGGGGCACATTTGGGACATGGTCAGTTTCCCTAATCTTTTCTAGTTTGCGAAGCTCATTTCAATGGGGTTTTTTGTCATCTGCTATCAATCATATGGATTTTACATCAAAACGGCAAGTAGGTCTAATACCATCGGTGTTTTACTTCGCTGGGTTACGAGCCGAATATGGGCGATGTAAAATGGGGATGTATCTATTTATTAACGTTGAAGTGGGCCAATTTGTTACGTGAAATAAAAAACGGAGGCTCACCATTGAGCCTCCGTTTTAATATCTAAAAAACGCCTATTTGGCGGTAAAGCCTTTTTCCTTCAAAGCAGCTTGTGCAGCCGCCAAGCGAGCCACCGGCACCCGGAAGGGCGAGCAGCTAACGTAGTTTTGGTTGATGCTGTGGCAGAAAGCAATCGAGGCCGGATCGCCGCCGTGCTCACCACAGATACCTACTTCCAGAT
>JAGRBY010000013.1 GCA_020433835.1 Anaerolineae bacterium
ATTTGTATTTATTCAGCAGATAAGGTGACTGGCACTTAATCCCGATAATAGCAGCGTTGTATTCCACGCAATGGTCTCGATTTGAGCCAAAGTGCCAGTCACCTGAGCAGTTACCAGAATTTTACTTGAAAGGTCACTTCGGAAACCTTTAGGGCCTCGAACTGCGTAACTCATAAACAATTTAGCAAATTGTTCTACGACTGCGATTAATGCAGCGCGTCTAACTCCGGTAAGAGAACGACGCTCTCTTGCTCGTTGGGGTCGGTGCGGGCAACAATAGCGGTGCAGGTTTCGGTTTCGCTGGGGTTGTAGGGTAGATGGGGGACGCCGGCGGGGATGTAGACGTATTCTCCGGCTTTGGAGACAATGTGTTCCTCCAAGTTTTCGCCGTACCACATACAGCCTTCCCCCGACAGCACGTAGATGGCGGTTTCATGGTTTTCGTGCATGTGGGCTTTGGCTCGCCCCCCCGGCGGAATGGTCAGCAAATGCATGCAAATGCCGTGGGCACCGGTGTTTTCGGCGGAAATGCCGGCAAAGTAGGTAAAGGCTTGTTTGCCGGTGTAGCTTTCGCCCGGCTTAATCAACTTGCAGGTTGGTTTTTGTTCTTTATCCATGTGGGTGCTCCTTATTAATCAATATTCGTCCATAGTACTAAAGGGGCAATTATAGCTCTTTATAGCTATTTTAATCACCCAGGTGAGTATAGAGAAACTTTATTATGAATGATATGATGATCATATTTGGTCCGCAGAGTGTGGTATTCCATATCAAAAGGAAACGACGGCAGGATTTATTAACTTACTAAGTGTTAAATATGTTACAGTTCTAACTAATTTCTTAGAAAGTTCATTGTTTTTGTTTAGGTTTTGAGAGTACTATTTAGACTATGCAATTAAGTACCTTAAAAGCTTAGTACCTTGCAACTCCACAGACCAAATTCACGCGTTGTCAAAGTTTATATAAATTCTAGAGACCCCCGATTACCTTATCTATGACCGGTTTAAGAAATTTTAGTAAATTTATTGTATTTACTCAGCAGGCGAGGTGACTGGCACTTAGTCGCGGTAAGTGTAGTATTAAATACCTCGCAATGGTCTCGATTTGAGCAAAAGTGCCAATCACCTGAGTAGTTACAATTTATTTACTCCAAGGGAACAGCAAATTTTCGAGAAGTTAACTGGAATCGGTTGTAAACTTTGGCTCTACCTTCTCAAAATCAGCTTCTAAGAATATAGCTTGTTATGAAATAGTAACTTAATAAATTTTATGCCGTAAGGGATAATTTGTAAGTCATAATGAGTGCTTTGCATTTTTACTTACCCATTACTACTTACCCTTATATGTATATAGTTGTTATTCCATACTTGTTCTTTAAAAAGTTTTGTAAGTATCCCCTTTAAACCGTCTCAAGCCAAGAAAAAGTAAATCATTTAGCGAAATCGCTTGGACCTCTATCCTTATTTTACCACACCTTGGAGCGGTATATCCCTTAACATTATTGCATTGCATGCTGTATGTGATTTTTGTATATGGGATAATGTTTCGAACCGTATAAGTTATATAGAGAATACATCGTCGATCTCTCGTTCTTTAGAAGAGGAAAATCATGTCGCGTCTTCGAGGCTTGACCGTGGCCTTATTGCTAGGGCTAACCGTTTTTTTTAACCTTGAACGATTAAATTTTACCCAGTTAAATATTATAAATCTTGCCTCATTTGTTTATATGCTTGGAGTCCTGGCTGTAATCTCAGTTATATTAATTCCATTTCTGAGGCGGTCTTCTGTCGTTGTTTCTCTAGCGCTTTGGTTAGGCATATATGTTCTCTGCAAAATTTTCTTGTTTAACGACCGTCCTATCGTTGGGGGATTGTATACTTACCTTACGGTTACAGAAACCGTTCTGTTAACCCTTTTGATTTGGTTAGCCTATAGAGTAGCCTGTACCTTAAACGATTTTGAGGAGGTTATCGCTAATATTAGCTTGGCCGAAGTTAATGGACGCGTACAGCCTCTGCAGGAAGCGTCAAATGTTATTGATGGTGAAATGCTTCGCAGCCGTCGTTTTCATCGCCCTTTATCGATTATTGTGGTGAGACCTGAGGCAAACTCCATTAAAACTACTCTCCATCGCATTGTACGAGAAGTGCAGCAGGCTATGATGGAGCGCTATGTTTTTACCAGCCTCGCTCACGTTATTAGCAACTGTATAGAACGAACAAACTTCGTTATTGCCCACAGCGAAGATAATCGCTTTATTCTCTTATGTCCAGAAACGAATATAAATGACACAGCCGACTTGGTTGAGCACATCCGGAATGTGGCGTCCGAGAAACTGGGTGTTTCCCTGGCCTGTGGCGTATCATCTTTCCCTGATCAAGCGCTTACGTTTGAAGAGTTAGTTAATCACGCGGAAAAAAATATAAATTATTCAACCAAAGTGGTAAAAACTTCGACCGTTAGAGCGGTCGAGACGAGAAATGGGCATCATCAACATTTCTAAAAATTTGCACTTTAAAGAATTATGGCCAGTAACCAGGGTTTTTAGCGTTAAAAAGAGCGTGTTTTGCCGCAAAAGATTATCAATAAGGTATCAAAACCCTGGTTTCTAAAAAAATGCAAACATAGTAACTTTTATAAGCTTTAAAAAATAATAAAAAAGGAGAAGAATAATATATGACTGCACGCCATCTCATTAAATTTATGCATCCTCAAGCTATCTGGTTATATCAGTTTAATCCTCGCCGGAATCTTATATCAGGTCGGTTGTATCAGATTGTAAAGCGAATTATAGATTTAACGCTCATTCTTCTTGCTTTGCCTATTTTAACGCCTGTCTTCTTCTTATGCGCTCTTTTGATCAAACTCGATTCGCCTGATGGGCCTATTCTTTTTTATCAAATGCGAACAGGGAAGGGCGGGCGGCGCTTTCGTATGTTGAAGTTTCGTACCATGGTGCCTAACGCGGAAGTATTGAAGAAAGAATTAGCCCATCTCAATGAACTGCAGTGGCCTGACTTCAAGATTACCAATGATCCTCGCATTACGCGGGTAGGACGTATTTTACGCAAAACCAGTTTAGACGAACTGCCGCAGTTGATTAATGTCATACGGGGTGAAATGAGTTTGGTTGGCCCCCGACCTACTTCGTTTGCGGCCGACACCTATGATTTATGGCATACTGAACGGCTTGATGTTAAACCCGGCCTAACCGGTTTGTGGCAAATTATTGGGCGCGGTGAAATGGAATTTGATGAACGGGTTCGCCTTGATATTGAGTACATTCAGCGTCGCTGTTTGCGCCTTGACATGCAAATATTAGCGATGACCGTACTGGCTGTTGTCCAACAGCGTGGCAGACATTAATGAAACCCAAGATCGCTTACATCATGTCGCGTTTTCCGCACCTGCCGGAAACGTTTATCCTCCGCGAGATGAGCGAGTTGGAACGACAAGGCTGGCAGGTAGCGCTGTATCCCTTGATCGCTCAAAACCAGACAGTAATTCATGATGAAGTGAACCATTGGCTGCCGCAAGTGCGCCAGTTACCTTTTGTCTCTCCGGCGGTTCTGGCGGCAAATGTACAAACTCTGGCTCAGGCTCCGGCCCGGTACGGAGAAAGCTGGTTCAAAGTGATCGTCGAAAACCGAACCTCACCCAAGTTCCTTGTTCGAGCGCTGGCTTTGCTGCCGAAAGCGGTGTATGCAGCCCGTTTAATGCAGCAAGAAGGGGTCGATCATATCCATGCCCATTATGCTACCCATCCGGCTATGGTAGCCTGGATCATCCATCGGCTAACTAATATTAGTTACAGTATTACCGTTCATGCTCACGATATTTTTGTTGAGCAAGCGATGTTAGCGACAAAACTTCGCGATGCAACCTTTATTGCAGCCATCTCTCACTATAATCGCGAATTTCTGGCTCAAACTGTGGGAACATGGGTTAGAGAAAAAACGCACATCGTTCACTGTGGCATCGAGCCGGATAATTATACCAACCTTTCTAGAGGTAAGGCTCAACTGTCTGAACGGTTTGAAATTATAAGTATTGGGAGCCTACAACCGTACAAAGGACATCCTTACCTTATTCGGGCTTGTGCGTTACTTCGTGATCGTGGTATCCCGCTGCGCTGCCGCATTATTGGCGGTGGTGAAGATCAGGCTATGTTAGAGCACATGATTACGCAAGCCCAGCTTGAAGGGGTTGTTGAACTGCTCGGTCCGCAGCCGCAGGAGGAAGTTGCCCGTTTGTTGCCGACGGCCCATTGCTATGTTCAGCCCAGTATTATTACGCCGTCGGGCAAAATGGAAGGTATTCCGGTGGCTTTAATGGAGGCCTTGGCCTGTGCTTTGCCGGTGGTGGCTACCAACCTATCGGGCATTCCTGAGTTAGTACAGCCTGAAAAAACGGGGTATCTGGTTTCGCCGGCTAATCCATCCGCTTTGGCCGATGCTTTAAGCGCCATTTATGCTGATCCCGATAAAGCAAACCGGTTGGGGAAAGCCGGTCAAAATTTAGTGTTTCAAGAGTTCGATTTAAAGTCGAATGTTAAAAATAAGGCTGCTTTATTTGCAAAAGTTATTCAACAAAGACAGGCCCTGTCTTTGCCGGAAATAATGGTTAAGACTTAGGAAGGAATGGAAAGATGCAGGAATTGCTACATTACTTACGGATGATTAAACGAAGCTGGTGGATAGTGGCGCTGACAACACTGTCTGCTCTCAATATTGCTCTACTTGCATCATATCTGACACCCCCCACCTATCGAGCAACGGCACGTTTAATTGTCAGCCCCGGCCCCTCGTTGTTAGCCGGTGAGGATAAGGATTTGGTCAACAGCTTAGAAGCCTTAGACAAACGCTCGATCGTGGCTACGTATGTAGAAGTCATCAATAGCCGCCGGATTTTGCGAGAAAGCCGTGAGGCTCTGGCCCTGAGCGCAGAGGATATGGCCGACTACGAAGTATCCGCTGTGGTTTTGCCCGATGCCAGTGTTCTACAACTGGCTGTTACAGGCCCTAACCCGGAAATGACTGCACGGTTAGCTAATGATTTAAGCCAACGGGGTGTTTCATACATTGAAAACTTGTACTTGGTTTACAACATTAACCTGTTCGATCAGGCTACGCTACCCAAAAGCCCCATTGCCCCTCAACCAACCCGAAACGCCGGTGTAGCCGTTGTATTAGGGTTTGTTTTAGGAGCCGTGTTGGCCTTAATCCGCGAACACCTTCGCCAACCGCTTGATACCGTCCGTGATCGGATGAATATTGATAAACTTTCTTCGGCCTATTCACGGCGCTATTTCAAAAATCGGTTAGAAGAAGAGTTAACGCGCCATCAGGTCGATAATTTGGCGTTGGGTGTTATTGAGTTGGAAGGTTTGCCTGAATGGCAGGAAACACTTTCTCAGCCGGCCTACCAACGCCTGCTTCGTCGGGTTAAAGGCATCCTGCAAGATGAGCTACGGGGTAAGGATGTTATTGGGCGGTGGGATGAAGACTCTTTCGCTGTACTCTTACCGGGTGCGTCCGGCTCATCAGCAATGCAGCAGTTTGAGGCCGTGCAACGGGCATTGTTGCAGCCTATTATGCTCGATGAAGATCAAACCATTCAGCTAAAACCCTACGCCGGAATTGCTTCTTCGCAAGGTTATGATGAGCACGCATTGACGTTGATCGAACAAGCGGAAGAGGCCTTAAGCCGTGCCCATCGTAATGGTCGCAATGTAATCCTGTTCACACCTGATGTGGCCCTGTCATACGCATCTACCGAACACAAAAACGGCTCAAATACGCTCTAACCCCATGATTAATAAACCCGCTCTTGTTAGAAATGAATGGTTACCCATTCTATTTGGGCTACTGGCTGTGGGAGTCGGTGCAGTAGCCAGCCTTGTGGTCGTTAACGTTCCCAGTAATATGCTCCTTATGGCTCTTGTCATAGCGCCGTTTATTGCTTTGGGAATGACCCGTAAACCGGAATGGGGGCTGCTGTTGTTGGTCTTTATGACCTATATCCGTTTATCGGATGTTTTGGTGGAATATCATGGCGTGCCTTCCATCGCCAAGCCGTTTATAGTTTTGCTTATCGTTATCATCGCGGCCCGGTGGCTTCTGTATGGTGAAGAACCGCGCGGTTGGTACCAATCGGCATTAATTGTAATTGGGTATGGGTTGATCGGATTTACCTCGCTGCTCTACGCCGACGATAAATCCATTGTCCAAGGGGCATTGGTTGATCACGTTAAAGATGCCATTATCGCCGTCGTTATCACGATGCTTATCCATAAAGCTGTGACGCTACACCGGGTTGTTTGGATGTTATTGTTGGCAGGTATCTTTATGGGTACGCTTAGTGTCTATCAACAGATGACCGGGACGTTTGATAATATTTATTGGGGATTTGCTCAGGCGGAAATAAAAAATATTGTGGGCGAAACGTCTGACTATCGAATCGGTGGCCCAGGGTTTGGCCCCAACGCCTATGGACAGTTTCTTGTTGTTCTGGTTCCCATAGCCTTAGATCGACTTTGGAGCGAGCGCAAACTTGGGCTGCGTATATTAGCAGGCTGGTCCTTAGGTGTGGTTGTGCTCTCTATCTTTTTTACCTTCTCGCGCGGTAGTTTCCTGGGATTATTGCTGGTGTTAGGCGCTATGATTATTCACCGGCCACCAAAGGTAACGACCCTGTTAGTGACGCTGTTGATGGCCATGTTTTTAGTTCAAATGATGCCGGCTCAGTACACGGATCGTTTAAAAACCCTGTTTGACCTGTTGCCCGGCTCTGACACGAACGCGCTTGATGAAATATCGTTTCGAGGGCGCATTAGTGAAAATACCGTCGGCTGGCGGATGTTTACCGATCACCCCCTGATCGGCGTTGGTTTGGCAAACTATAAAGCGAACTATCTGAGTTATTCGGAAGATTTGGGGATTGATGCTCGACGTGAGGAGCGGGGTGCCCATAATATGTACCTGCAAATTGCGGCGGAAAGCGGCCTGATGGGGCTGTTCGCTATGGGGTTGATTATGTGGGTGCTGTATCGGGCGGTTCGTGCTGCTGTAGCTGATTTTGAGCAGGCCGGGATGCCTGATTATGCCAATTTGGCCTTTGCTTTTGGGGTTAGCCTGTTAGGATTTTTTGCAGTGGCTGTTGTAAAACACATGGCCCACCCCCGTTATTTTTGGATGTTGTGCGGTATTGCCCTCTCTATGCCATACGTAGCTCGACAGGAGTTGCAAGCTCGCTTGGCGGATAATTCTCGAAAAATCACCAATGCAGTAATGCTTGGAGCCGAGAAATATGATCAATAAAGCCCCTATCTATCATAACAGATTTTTAGCAACGAAGGATTATCACCGACTATGAGTCAGCGAGCATTGGATAATGCATTATCGGAACCGGTAGTACTTGATCAACGAATACGCACCTGCTTACCAGCCTACCTTTACGAAGCATCCTAAAATGACCGACCACAACAAGAGTAGTTTCAACAAATCAATCATCCATGGTGCTTTCTGGACCTACAATACTTTTTACGGTGGTAAGTTGCTGGTCTTTGTCAGTACCATTATTTTAGCCCGGTTGCTCACCAAAGAAGATTTTGGGGTAGTGGGGTACGCACTGCTTATCCTCAGCTTTTTGGGGGTTATGGAAGATTTAGGCATCGGCAAGGCCCTAATCTACCATCGAGATGACCCGGAAGCAGCCCACACCGCTTTTTGGCTGGGTTTGGCTACCGGCATTGCTTTATTCTTTGCCACCTGGTTTATTGCACCTCTGGCAGCGGTCTTTTTTAATGACGAACGCATTATTCCCATTACCCGCGTTTTGGGCTTAACCTTTCCCATCTTCGCTCTGGGTAACGTACACAGTTCGCTGCTGGAAAAAGATTTACAATTTAAGCATACGTTTGGCCCGGAAGTGGCCAAAATGGGTGGCAAAGGTATTATTTCAATCCTCTTTGCTCTGCTCAATTTTGGAGCCTGGAGTCTGGCCTTCGGTCAATTAACCGGTTCGCTTATTTCTACTATAGTCTACTGGCGTGTTTTACCCTGGCGACCGGCTTTTCGTTTCTCGCGCCGCCATGTAAAGCCCCTGCTCTCCTATGGCGGCAGCCTGGTACTGGTAGGGGCTATGGCGATGATTTCAACCAACGCCGATTATCTGTTTGTTGGACGTTATCTGGGGGCGGCTGCCTTGGGGGTTTATACCCTGGCTTATCGCATTCCGGAAATGGTCATTTTGCAAATCAGCAAAGTGGTAGCCCGCGTTCTTTTTCCGGCCTACACCAAAATTCGAGATGACTCCAAAGCTTTGCAGGAAGCATTTCTATCCACTATTCGCTATATCTCTCTAATCACCGTTCCCTTGGGAGTGGGTATGGCCTTAGTTGCCGAGCCGATGGTTTTAACGTTGTTTACAGAGAAATGGGCCGAGGCAATTCCGGTGGTACGGGCAATTTCTATCTACACCCTTCTTTTTTCTTTGGCGGCCAACGCCGGCAGTGTTCACAAAGCCCAGGGCCGCACTATGTTGATGACCAAATTGGCAGGCTTGCGTACCATCGTGCTTTTACCGGCCTTATGGTGGACCACACACGGCCCAATGGCCGGCATTGCCGCTGTCGGTTGGGCGCAGGCAATTATCGCCCTCTTTAGCGCCACGCTTAATCTGGTTGTGGCTGCCCAAATGATTAATGTTCCGCTGATGGTTGTGGCTGAAACTATCTGGCCATCTGCTATCAGCAGCGCGGTAATGGCCTTGGCAATTGTGGCAATGTTGTTTGTGACAGCCTCGATGCCGGTGTTTGTACAACTCATTGCGGCAGTGCTCGTTGGCATGCTCGTTTATGCCTTCGTGATAGCCTGGCTGCAACAACAACTTGTGATCAAAATGAGTCGTACTGTCCGGGCTGTTTTACTGCGGGGAGGAAATTAGTTTATGCATGTTGTTCAGATCATTGATGGGCTTCACTATGGTGGTGCTCAGAAAATGCAGGTCGTACTGGCCCAAGAGATGCGCCGCCGTAACGTTAAGTTGACGGTGATAAGCCTGCGCGATGAAACGGAAGGTGCGACCACTGCCCAGGAGTTACGAGACCTCGGTGCCCGCGTCGCATTTTTTCCAGGTAACCGCCTGTTTGATCCGGGGCGTATTTGGCGAATGGTTCGCTTTTTAAGGCAAGAGTCATTTGATATTGTTCATGCCCATCTTACCTACGCCAATATTCTGGGCACGTTGACCGGGCGGCTGGCCGGTATTCCAACCATTGCCTCGCTGCGGAACGAAAGCATTGACAGCCATCGCGTTCGGGCCGGGGTGGAGGCCTGGCTTCTGCGCCATTGGGCTAATCGGGTAATGGCTGTTGGCCATGCTACTGCCAAAGCCCATCAAGCGCGGCTGCACGGCCAACGCATCGAACCCATTCCCAGTGCCATGTCCCTCTTTCCACCCTTACCGCCGGCAGAACGGAACGCATTACGCACAGAACTTGTTGGTAATGCCAATCGGCCTCTACTGATTGCGGTAGGGCGGCTGCATCCTCAAAAAGGATACAGTGATTTACTTAATGCTTTTGCTAATCTGCACGAATCCCATCCCGATGCTTTTCTCGTGATCGCCGGTGGTGGTCAGCTCTATGACGAACTGACCAACCAAATCAAAACGTTAAAATTAGAAGGCGATGTTCGGCTGCTTGGTCCGCGCAATGATGTGCCGCAATTGTTAGGGGCCAGCGATATTTTCGTGAGTGCCTCACATTGGGAAGGCTTACCGGTATCCGTTTTGGAAGCGATGGCTGCCGGGCTGCCTATTGTGGCTACGAAAGTTAGTGATGTGCCCAAGATTGTTCCGGCAGGAACCGGTCTGTTGGTTGCTGCCCACGCACCGGATGAACTCGCCAGAGCTATCCACACCTTACTGGCCGATCCAACCCGGCGGCAAATATTCGGTGCGGCGGCTCAAGCTCACATTGCTCGCCATCACGCTCCGGCTGCGTGGGGTGACAAGATTATGGCTTTCTATAATGATCTTTTGGCCGGTCAAACCGGCGTATTGGCTGGGGTCGCCCCATGAAATCAGATACACTGCGAACAGCGATGATCATTCAGGCTTATCATCCTCACATCGGTGGGGCAGAGCGACAGTTAGCGGCTTTGGCCCCTTTGCTTCACAACCAGGGCGTTGACGTTCAGGTTCTTACGCGCCGTTATCCTGGTTTGGCCCCTTTTGAGCAAATTGATGGCGTCCCGGTTCATCGGCTGCCAATTCCCGGCCCTAAACCGATGGCTTCGTTTTCGTTTACCATGACCGCACTCCCGCTGTTGAGACAGCTTAAACCGGATGTTATCCACGCCCACGAACTTCTTTCTCCAACGACCACGGCTGTCACAGCCAAGCGTTTGTTTCGCGTGCCGGTGGTGGCTAAGGTTCTGCGCGGTGGTGTGTTGGGCGATGTGGCCAAATTAAAAAGTAAACCATTGGGCAGCAATCGCATTTCGTCGTTTCGGAAGCATGTTGATGCATTCATTACCATCAGCCATGAAATTGACGAAGAGTTAGCTGAACTCGGCATTGGTCAAGAGCGCCGACCCTTTATTCCTAACGGCGTCGATACCGAGCGCTTTAAGCCTCTGCCATCGGCCGCCAGAAAAGTGCTGCGCCAAAACTTGAGTCTGCCGGATGTGCCCATCGTCATTTTTACAGGTCGCCTGGCCGCAGAAAAGCGGGTTGACCAACTGGTGGCGCTCTGGCCTGAAGTTCGAGCCGTTCAGCCCGATGCCTTGCTGTTGGTGCTGGGTACCGGTGAGGAGGAGACGGCTCTCAAAAAAGCCGCCGGAGACGGCGTTCGCTTCGAGGGTCGCGTTGACGATGTTGTGCCTTATTTACAGGCCGCCGATCTTTTTGTGCTGCCTTCCGCGACGGAAGGATTATCGAATGCCTTGCTTGAGGCCTTGTCCAGCGGCATGGCCACCGTGGCCACAAAAGTGGGCGGCGCACCTGATGTTATTGATCACCAGAGAAGCGGCTGGCTGGTGCCGCCCGACCAACCGGCTGCTTTGCAAGAAGCGATTATTACCCTGTTGAGCCAACCCGACTGCCGCACCGAACTGGGCCGGCGCGGGCGCGACTATATTGTCAGTAAATACGCGCTGCCGGTTATCGCCGAACGTTTGCGAACCCTTTATGAGCGGGTCTCGGCCAACTGATATGGCCCAGAAACCAGGGTTTTTAGCGTTAAAAAGAGCATTTTTGGTTGCAAAAAGTTATCAATGCGGTATCAAAACCCTGGTTTCTATAAAAGTGCAAGCATAGTAAGCATCATCAGCCAGACTGAATAAATTTGGAAAGAAATCAATGAATCAAGCAAGCCCTACACATGTCACCCCTATCGCCCCGGCACGCGATATTCGACTGCCTGACTTTATGATTGCCGGTGCCCAAAAATCCGGCACAACATCGCTGCACAACTATCTCGAAAGTCATAGCCAGGTTTATTTTCCGGAACAGCCTCAAGAACTTCATTACTTCGACATCGACGAAAACTTTAATAAAGGATTGGCCTATTACGAGTCATTTTTTAGAGAGGCACAGCCGGAACAGACAGCTATCGGGCAAACTTCGCCTCTCTATATTTACGAACCTCAGGCTCCGGCGCGAATAGCGCAGCTGCTGCCGCAGGTGAAATTGATCTTTATCTTGCGCAACCCTGTCGAGCGTGCCTATTCACATTATTGGCACTCAGTCAAAAAAGGGTACGAAACAGTGTCATTTGAAAAGGCTCTGGAGTTGGAGTCGAACCGGCTTAGACAAGGAGCATCACAGCGTCGTAACTACTCCTATGTTGATCGCGGTTATTACAGCCGGCAGCTTGAACGGTTTCTGAAACTTTTCTCGCGTGATCAAATACTGGTGTTACTCACCGAAGAACTCAGCCGGGAAACGGCCGCTACGCTCGATCGATGCTGCGATTTTCTAAATATCGACCGCCAGGGAGCTGAGATTGTCAATGGTTTGAATGAAAAACGGTGGAATACGTCGGGTATCCCCCGTTTTCCTGCCATCCAGCGGTTGACTGCCCCGTGGCGGTTTAAATCCGCATTGGTCGATAAAATTATTTGGCGAATTGATCGCTTAAATCTAAAACAGGTTCGTTACTCGGCCATGGATTCGGCCACGCGCGAAAAATTGGAAACGATCTTTGCGCCGGAATATGAGCGTTTGGCTGCGTTATTCAATCTTGATCTGGCAGCCTGGTCTAAGCCAACAGCCTCTAAAAACCAAGTGAAGGATAGCTCGTAAATGATTGCAAAACTGTTCTGGTTGTGCGTGGGCAGCATTGGTTATGCCTACGCCGGATATCCCATCATCCTTACGCTGCTTGCTCGCCTAAGACCTAAGCCCCAACCCTATCCGCCCGCCACGCCTTCCGTAACGCTTTTGGTTGCGGCTCATAATGAGGAAACCGTCATCGCTCAGAAGCTCGAAAACAGTTTAGCGCTGGATTATCCTCGCCGGCAGTTGCAGATTATCGTTGCCGCCGACGGCTCAAGCGATCGCACGGCGGATATTGTGCGCCAATATGCTGACCAGGGCATCGAATTAAGTTTCAGCCCGCCGCGCCGTGGCAAAATGGCCGCCATCAATCGGGCCATGCAGCAAGCACGTGGCGAGGTCGTTGTCTTTTCCGATGCAAATAACATGTATGCCGCCGATACGTTGCGGGCGCTGGTTGCCCCCTTTGCCGACCCCACAGTCGGCGCAGCAACCGGAGCCAAATCGATTTTGCGTGGCGACGGCGTTTTGGGCGAGTCGGAAGGCATGTATTGGAAGTATGAGTCATTTATTAAGAAGCAAGAGACGCACCTGGGTAGCTGTACGGGTGTGGCTGGAGAGATTTTGGCCCTGCGACGGCGTCTGTTCGAAACGCCGCCCGATTACGTCATCAACGATGATTTTTATATGGCGATGCGCGTAAGCAAGCAGGGCTATCGAGTGGTTTATATCCCTCAGGCGCGTTCGTACGAAAGGGTATCGCTGTCGGCGCAGGATGAAATGACCCGCCGGGCGCGGATTGTGGCCGGTCGTTATCAGGCAATTGCCCTGGCCGGCGACCTGCTGCCCCGGCATAACCTTTTGCTCGTTTGGCAGGTTGTGTCTCATAAATTTCTGCGCCCGTTGGTGCCGCTGGCGATGATTGGGGCCTTGGTGACAAATCTGCTTAGTCTGGAGCAGGCCACCCAAAAAAAGGGTATAACTTTGCTTTCGCTTGCGCCCCCTGTTAATTGGCTAGTGCTTCTGGGGCAGATGCTTTTTTATGGAGCCGCCTGGTTGGGTAATCAGTTGGAAGATAAAAATCATAAGCTGGCTAAGGTGCTCTACCTGCCCACCTTTTTGGTAAACAGTAATCTGGCCGCCCTAACCGGTTTGTATCGATTTGTGTCGGGGGGGCAAGCCACAACGTGGCAGCGCGTAAACCGTCGAGCGGAGCCTGCTCCGGTTATGAGTCAGCCAACATATAAAAATGGTATAGGACATCACCCGCAAGAGAGTAAAGTATCCAGCTATCTATAAATTTGTATTGAAATACGTTATCACACAGCCACCTTTAACAAATAACAAGGTACTTCAATCCATCGTATAAGCACTTGAGCGCTACAGCAAGAACGGAAGGTCTGGTTAAAGTAACAAATGGGAGCATTAAGTATGATGAAAAAATTTTTGTATCGCTTAGGTATTGTTGGCATTGCCTTGTCTTTCATGATAACCCATACCTCACAGGGCTACGCTCAAAGCGAAAAGCCGGTCGCCGCCGGGGTATGCAGCAACTTGTTAACCAATGGCGATTTTGAGGCAAGCAGCGGTTGGAACTTAACATCCAGCGAACTGCCGGCTCAATACAGCCCTTTGGCCTACAGCGGCAACCAAAGCTTATTGCTGGGGTTAGAGAGCCAGCAAGTTAGCGACACGCCGGTCTGGTCCGCAGCGCGACAAACGGTTGCGCTTTCGGATGACACGGCTATCACACTCTCTTTTCGCTATCGTGTCCAGAGCGACCCCAATCCGGGTGATGATCGCTTTTTTGTGGCGCTGCTTGATGAAGACGATGAGGTGATTGAGACTCTTATCGATGATGCAGCTGAAAGTGGCGAATGGCAGTTATTTAGCCAGGCGATTTCACCCAACGCGGCTGAGCCGCTCCAAATTTACTTTGGTGTTGAAAACGATGGTCTTGACGGTGCGACCCAGGTATTGGTCGACGATGTTCAGCTCTGCCCGTCTGCTACCATTGGTTCGAACCAGCCGGCGGGTACTACCGAAGTTGTTACTGCTTCACCGTCGCTAACAGAAACCACTACAGTAATACCGGTTGATGATGAGGCCGTGGTTGATTTTGAATTATTAGGCGTTGAGTCTATCAATCTGGAAAGTCCGTTTGGTCGAGAATTATTGCGCTTTAGCTTGCCCCCAACCTGGCAACCGGCTGAAGGGGCGGAGCTTCAATTAGACCTGACCATGCTGGTCAACAACCTGCCCTCCTTAGATGTAGAAGAGAGGGTGGCACCTTTCCAGGGTTCGTTGCAAGTCTTGCTTAATAAAAAGCTGTTGACCTCTATCATGGTTAGTGAAAATGATGCACAAACCATTACTATTCCTCTGCCGCCCACTGCGTTTGAGTCTACGCGTTCTGATGGTCAGCAAGAGTTAGATTTTGCTTTAAAGGCAGATATTAATTGTGGTACGGCGCACCAAATGACCGTTGTCGTGCAGCCTACTTCACGGTTTATTATTCCACATCAAATTGTTTCACCTCCAACCGATCTACGGTGGTTACCCAAGCCCATTTATCAAGAGGCATCATTTTTGCCCGATACGGCTGTGCTTATCGTTCCCGAGGAGCCAACGTCAGACCAAATGCAGGCCGCACTTTCCGTAGCTGCCGGCTTTGGACAAATGACAAGAAGCAAATTAGAGCTGGATTTTATGCCGGTCGACCAATTAACTGCGGACATACAAGAGAACAACCATCTGATTTTTGTCGGTGATGCCGCTGCATTGCCCATTCTTGAAGAGGTAACCTTACCGGCACCCAGCGACGGCACACAGTTTGAGGCCGATGGGGCCGACCCCGATGATGGTATTATCCAGATGGCGGTTTCACCCTGGAGCGATGCCCACGTTGTTTTGGTTGTTGGTGGCAATTCTGACACAGCCGTAGTTAAGGCTGCCCAAGCTGTGAGTTCCGGGTTTGTCAGAGTGGGTACGCAAAACAATCTGGCCTTGGTGGCCCAGATTCACCCCGGCGACTTTGTTACCAATCCCAACGTTGTTGATCGAACCTTTGCCGAACTGGGTTATGATATTCGGCAGGTCAACAGCCAAGGCACAAACTATATTGAATATAACTTTAATGTGCCCCCTGGATACATTGGTGATCCCGAAGCGTATCTGGACCTGGTCATGAACCATTCGGCGCTGCTGGATTACGAGCAATCGGGTCTCAGCGTCCGGTTGAATAACATCTCTATCGGCAGCGTTCGATTTGGTGAAGAGTTTACCAGCCCCAACCAAATTCGCTTTAGTATTCCGCGTTCGGCGCTGCTGCCCGGAAAAAATGAACTGGAGTTCCGGGCCGAACTGGAACCTTCTAACGATTGTATCAACCCCAATATTGGCGGTTTGTGGCTCACTATCTGGCCGGAGTCGTTACTTCATTTACCGCTCAACCCTGCGCCTGGTGAGATAAAGTTAAATCTCGAATTGCACCAACATCCTGATCCTTTTGTTCAAAATTCAAGCTTAGGCAGTACGGCCTTTGTACTGCCCTCTAACAATCCTGTCGCCTGGAGGGTTGCAGCCCAACTTGCCTTTGAACTTGGCGATAAAAGTGATACTGTTTTGGCCGATATTAGGGCCTTTTACGGGGATGATATTCCTGAAGATGTTCGGCAAACACGCCATACCATCATTGTGGGTCGGCCCAGTCAACTGCCTATCATCCAAACCTTAAATGACGTTATGCCTGTTACGTTTGATACAAGCAGCGATATTGCCTCTGAGCGCCAAATGCGGGTGAGCTATCGCTTACCGCCCGAAGTAAGCCTCGGCTATCTGCAATTGTTTCCTTCGCCCTGGAGCAAGAGCCATCTTATTTTAACCGTCCTTGGCAGCACCGATCAAGGGGTTGAGTGGGCCGGTCGGGCACTGCTGGAGCCGGATCTGCGCGGTAATCTGGCAAACAATCTGGCTATCATCAGCGATGAGCAAATTATAAACGGCGAACCGCAACCCCAACAAAGTCTCGCCGAGGCAGCCCCTGCGTCTGCTGCGGATACGCCCGCTGTTGCTGACACAAACACCACTGCCGATACAGGCGAGGTTGCAGACACGACCGAAATTGTAGAGGCAGATGAGTCGGCCCTGGCCAGTACGTCCGAAGATACAGCCGACGCATTTGTTGCACCCGACCCCGAAACAATTGAGGTTGAGAACGTCAGTTCCGCTTCGGTCGAAGGCCATCCATCCTGGATTTTACCGCTATTGGGAGGATCATTAGGGCTGTCGGTCTTAATTCTACTTATCGCCTTAATAAGCGGTTGGCGAAAGCGTAGAGTACCTTCTCTTGTAAAACAAAATGGTAGAATGTAGTTTTTGAATGGTAACCTTTGAAAGGGTAGGAGGTATTTCGGCAATAAAAACCATTATTTCTATAGAGACCGGTGAATAAACGTAAAGGAGTAAGGAGGCAACACTATGAAAGTAGGACTTATCCCGGCAGCAGGAATGGCGAGACGATTAGGTATCTCGTGGCCCAAAGAGTTGGTAGACTTTAACGGAAAAGCCATTATCGAATACAGTATTGATAATTTGATCGAGGCAGGAGTCGACTTGATTGTGATTGTTATTCGAATAGGCAAAGAGGACCTAAAGAATTATGTAGAGCACAAATATAAAGATCGTTGCCGTTTTACTTTTGTCTATCAACAAGGGGAAATTGGAAACTTAATTGATGCCATCAAGGCCGGCTATGTTGCTATTAAAGGCCACACCGTTTATTTCTGCATGGCCGATACCTTTGTTCGCCCTAACCCCTTTATCGTTGATCCGGTGCAACCTCTTACCCTGCTATGTTTCAAAGCCGAGGGCAATACATGGAAGAATTTTGGGGTGGTTGATATCAACCAGCGTAAAGTTGTCGATAAACCGTCGCACTATATAACCAACATCTGTTGGGGAGCACTCATTTGGAAGCCCTCATTTACAGAGAAAATAATGGCTTCTAACAGTTTGCCGGATGTGCTCAATCAAGTAAAGTGGGAATATGTTATTAATATCGAGGAATACAAAGATGTCGGTATTAAAAAAATCCCGAATATGGAAGAGTTGATGCATGGTCGGTCATTGCCAGGATTTCCTGGAGTGCCCGCGGCTTAGTAGGGTAAGAAACCGGGTTTTTAGCGTTAAAAAATTACAGATAAGTCAGATAAACATCGTACAATGAAAGCCATGAAGTCATGCCCGAATGTCTTTATCGGGCATCCAGTCGGCTCTTTAGAGGTGGACTCCCGCTAAAAGCATGCGGGAGTGACAGAGCTAGATTGCACGTCTTTTATCTGTTTTGTCTATTAGGTGTCAAAAATCCGGTTTCTATAACTGTGTCTGCCTGATTTTATATGAGGGGTATCAGGTGACAGTCACTTATTCGTCATAAATCAGCGTTGGATTAGCCCAAACAGGTCGATTTAGGGCGTTCAAGTGACTGTCACTTTATAACTGCTATAAATTGATGAGAAGGAATTAAATGGTTATGGAAAGCCAAATCCAATACTTAAAAAAATTTGCCACAACCGTGCGGCTTCACACTAATCCCAACTATGCAGCGCATGCGCGTGTGTTGGCAGTTCCAGACATGCTGCCCAACAGCAAATATCGCTCTTCTGACGAACTGCGCTTATTCGGGGAAGTTTTCAAAGCGGCCTTTGGAGAAAAAACATTGCTGCTTAACGCCTGCCGGGGACGCTTTAAGCCCGAATTGTGCGTTACCGTTTTAATCGGCTTATGGCCAAAACGATTCCGGCCCAAAGTGGTTATGTACGGCGATATGTTCCAGCAAACGTCCGGCTTACGCGGTAAAATCGAACGCATGATTATGAAACTGGCCGATCGCTCGATTATGCGCTATGTAGTTATCACCGCGGCTGAACGCGATGTCTTCCCTAAGATTTGGGGTATCGATAAAACAAAAATGCGTGTTTGCCCTTACTTTTTGGAACAAAAACGGCACAGTAATGGGGCGATGACTCTTCCCACGGGGCAGCACATTTTCGCCGGCGGCAACTCATTTCGCAACTTCGAACCCCTGATCGAAGCGGCCCGACAACTGCCGCAATATGAGTTCGTGCTTTGTACATCTGCTCTAAACGATCGAACCGATTTACCGCCCAATATAAAAGCCGGATTGGTGCCCCATGATCAATATGTGAAATTAATCAGCACCGCCGCAGCCGTTGTTGTCCCTCTAAAAACAGGTATGCATCGCATTGCCGGTTTGCAAACCTGTTTCGATGCCATGTGGGCTAAAAAACCAACGATTGTGACCGAGGCACTGGGCGTACGTGAATATATTGATGATCACAAAACGGGTATGATTGTCGACGGTTCGCCGGAGAGTTATGCTGAAGCCATCCGCTGGGTGCTTGATCCTAACCATCGCAAGGAAGTTGAGCAGATGTGCGAACAAGCTCACACCATTTTGCGCGATCAATACACCCTGGATAATCACATCGATCAGCTTCTGGCCGTAATGGACGAAGTTATCGAGCAATAAGGCGATAGCCATTAATTGGAGCAAGAAAGTGATATACGTTATTCTTGGCATGCATAAATCGGGTACAACCCTCGTATCACAAATGCTGCATCATTCCGGCATCAACATGGTTGATGCGCTTGAGGCCGGCGTTTCCTACGATCAGGGCAATAAATACGAGCGCCAATCCGCCAAAAATCTCAACGAAGCGATTTTGGATTGCCGTGGAGTCGAAAGCATCGATATCGCCGTGCCTGATGCGCTTGAGCTTACAGACGAGCATCGTACCCAAATGCAGGAGATTATTCGCCAATGTACGGATAAGTACGGCACATGGGGCTTCAAAGATCCTCGCACCTCGCTTATCTATCCCCTGTGGGCTTCGCAACTACCCGAACATAAGCTCATTGTGGTTTATCGTTCGCCGGATGAATTGTGGCAGCGCTATCGATCGGATCATTTTCGCAATCGATATCGTGATCCCTACAAAGCCTGGCGATTAATGAACCGCTGGTGTGAGCATAACGCTGCCATTGTCAATTATCTGCATCAAACGTCTATGGATTTTATCGTCTTAGATTATCGCCGCTTGGTGTCTACTGCGGCGGAATTTGACCGGCTGCGCGATTTTGTCGGCCAAGATTTAAGTGATCAGCGTAAAATCGCGTTGTACCGCCATCAACCGGGGCAAAAGCCGTTCATGTTGAAAATGATCGATGACGTTATTGAACGACGCCACGGTTACCGCTCAGAGACCATCATCGAACAGCTTGACGCCTTAAAAAACGGCGGTCAAGGGGGTAAAGCAACGGTTGGCGATTGGTCGCAAACAGTTGGGGCGCATTAATGGTTCTTTTGATAAAAGAAAATTACGGGATCAGCATTTTTAGAGCCATCCTGCTGATTATCATAATCAGTAGTGCAGCCGCTTGTTCTTCTGAAACCGTTTCGAATCCGGTTGCTCAGGCCACGGCGGTGACGACGGCATCGCCTGAAGCAGCCTACATACCCACTGCGATAAAACCTACCGTTACAGCCCCGCCCAGCCCCACACCCATTCCCACCCAACTTAGCATAACAGCTACACCTGAGCCGGAAGCTGATGAAACGGTTGATGAGCAATCGACTTTGGCCCGTTCTACGGGGGATGGACTGTATTATGTGGATACCACCGGCAGCGATAAAAAGGATCGTGGCTCAGCCGACGCGCCCTGGGCAACAATCAGCTATGCCTTAAAAAATGTACCGGATGGCAGCACGGTGATCGTTCGCCCCGGAACCTACATGGGCAAGGTTAATCTGCGCGGAACGTTTGCTCAAGGCGTAACGGTTCGCTCGGAAGTGCCTTACCAGGCTCGATTACGGCACCACCAAACTGTGGTTACCGGGTTTCGCGGCCAGGGCATTACTCTGGAAGGCTTTGATATTGCTCACGATGGGCCGGGAGCCGGTAAGTACGTTATTCAAATCCAAGATTTACGCAGCCAACTCCCAGGGGCCGACGATCCGGTCAGCCGCATTACTCTGCGTAACAACATCTTGCACGACAGTTACAATAACGACATCCTCAAAGTTAATAACGGGGCCACTGACATTATCATCGAAGGCAACATTTTCTACAATCAATCTGGCTCCGACAGCCATATCGATGCCAATGGGGTTAGTGATATCATTATCCAGGATAACGTTTTTTTTAACGATTTTGCCGAAAGCGGTCGCCCCAACAACAACGATACGGGGAGTTACATCGTTATTAAAGATAGCCTGGTTGGCGAGGATGCTTACGAAGGCAGCCAAAATATTACCGTCAGGCGCAACGTCCTTCTAAACTGGGAAGGCTTAAAAAGTAATACGTTTATTGTGATCGGTGAGGACTCGGTCGATTACTACCAGGCCCACGATGTTCTCATTGAGAACAATTTAATGCTGGGTAACTCAGGTAATCCTATCCGGGCCGCTTTTGGTGTAAAAGGGTCACGAGACGTAACGTTTCGCCATAACACCGTTATTGGTGATCTGCCGGGGCAGGCCTATACCATGCGTCTTAACACCCAGGAAAACAATAAAAACAATAAAAACATTTATTTTTACAACAACATTTGGGCCGATCCAACCGGTACATTTGGCTCTAACGTGGACGCAGCGGCCGGCAAGTTTTCCGATACCGAACCGACCGAGACCGAGTCATTTATCTTAAATAATAACCTCTACTGGAACGGCGGCGAAGATATTCCTTATGACGAAACGCAGCTTGTCAATTATACCGATGACCTTAATGGGCTGGTGGGTGATCCGCTTTTGGGCGATCAATCCCATGTAGTTTTACCCCACTGGCTTCAGGACGAGAATCGCTTTGCCGACGGTTCACTTACCATCGCCGAAGTTTTTAAGCAGTTGGTAACGTTGTACGGTACACCGGCTGCCGGCAGTGTGGTAATTGACGCAGCTAATCCCGATTACGCTGCGCCTGAGGATATTCTGGGCAACCCGCGCCCTGGCGACTCACCCGATATTGGGGCGGTTGAGTATCAAAATCAGTAGTTCGTATTGAACACAATGAAAAGCGGTAACTATGCGTAGTTATTACAATCACTTACATAAACTCATCTTTCTCGTCGGGGTAATGGTGCTGTTTTTGCCCGGTATCGTGTCGATATCGCCTGCTTACGCGCAGGAGGCCTGGCCCCCTTTGCGGGTGAAGCTGGAGCCTCATTATGAGGATGAAAAAATCGTTTACGATATTACACTGCGGGCCGAAGTAAGTTGGGAATTGTACGATGTTACGCTCAAAATTCCCCTGCCGAAAGGCACTCGCCTGATAGAAGCCGGTGCCCAAACCGGTGGTGAAACCGACTTTGACGGTCAAGAAGTAACCATTTTCTTTTCGCAGTTAAACCAAAAAGCGCGGCAAGCCTTTTTTAGGGTAGAGATCGTTGAGCCTGATATCACTACATTTACAGCGCAGGCCTGGGTTACGTGGCAAGGCCAGCATCCGGGCGATTATCTGGACGATCCTGTAACGTTTAGTATCAACCAGCAACCCCTTAATTGGGACGCTCCTGAGTATCGGGTTGAACTGGCGATGCTGGCTACTGTGGCCGATGATGTTATTATCTACCGAATCTATCCGAAAGCAAAGGACTGGCGTCGTCGCATTTGGGATTTAAATGTCAAAGTTGCCATTCCCACCGGAACCGAATTCTTGGGTGCGGAAGCTCCGCCTAACTTTACCGCAACATCCAACGGGCAAGAAGTTTCTTTCTTTAACATCGAATTTAGACCCGAGGATGAGGCAGCCGGGCCGCTGATTATGCGCCTTTCAATACCTCCTGAGGTCACTGCGCCCGTTCGGACGCACGCTTGGACAAGCTGGAAAAATTCCGGGCCTGGAGTGGGGAAAAATGTTCAGGCCCAAGAGCAGATGACAATGGGCGATATTATTATCACACCCCATTCAAACCAAATGGCCGTAGCGGATATCGTAGGCGATACCCCTCTCGCCAATTATGATCTGATAAGTATAACCCTTCAAGAAACCGATTCAACCTTATCGGTCGATTTCCATACGCTCGATGATATCGGGCCGGTTGGCGAACCCATCCTGTTTGCACTTTTTATCGACAGCGATTGCAGTACCGATACCGGCGAACTCAAACAGGTTTGGGGTGCTGACTATCGTGTTATGTATAACCATCGTTCCGGTCAGGCCACGTTTACCCCCTGGGACGCGACTCAAAGTCTGTGGAATTGGACGAATTCCACAAAATTAAACAGTAGGAGCGACGTTCAATCGATTACGGTCGACATTCCCCGCGACCTGCTTGCCACTGAACAGCCATTTTGTTGGGCCGGACGCGCCATAAACGGTAACCCCACCTTTTATCCATCTCTGCCGGGTGATTGGCTTCCGGCTGATGAATATGCAAACTTGCTGATGTACACCTTTGAAACACCCTTTGTGCCGCTGCCAACCCCCTTAATTGATGCATCCCAGCCGCTATCAACAACATTGGTTCGTGATGATATCCAAGGTACACTGGCGGTGCCGATCATAAACGCGTGGGGTTTTTACGATACCTACCTTTTCTCACTGCCGACCGGTGAAGAAATAACGCAAATTCCCAACGCCCATCACCCCCAATTTGCGCCGGACGGACAAAAGCTGGTTATCAATCGCCAATCGGGCTATTCCGAAATTCACAACCCCCATGTCAGCATCCAAACGCGGTATTTTATTGAATACCGTGAGCCGATTGAAAATATTGCCGAATTTCACCTGGCTGACGAAACTTTAACGCCTGTAAAAAGTACTGACCAGGATAGCTATCCTTTTTACGATTTTCAGGGACAGCATGTTATTTACGAACGCTCCTCCGTAAAAGTGGGTAGCAGCGGGCCGCAGCAAATTTCTACCTTTATTCAATGTGATATTGATGATGTCGAAGCGGGTTTAACGCCAGTGTGCCAGGAAATGGCCGGAGTACCGACCTTGCGTTTTCGTCAGCAGCGCACCCGACAAAACAACGGATATCCGCTTATAACCGGCGATGGCACCCTTGTTTACCGAGCTTGTGATAACAGTTCAACCCCGGCTGTGTGCGGAATTTATGGGGCCGATTTGTCGGCTTCGCTTGATAGTGAGGCAGATGTATCCGCTGTCCAAATTGATGAAGACTCTATGGCTATTCTTTCCGATGCTCACGCGCAGCGCATTGCTTTTACCTCGCAGCGTGACGGCAACTGGGAAGCCTACTTGATGAATAGTAACGGCACCGGTCTCAAAAACTTGTCAAACAGCGCTACCTCGAACGATGGATTGCCTACATTTTCTCCAGACGGAAAGTGGGTGGTTTTTATCTCTGATCGCAGCGGTGAGTGGGCAGTCTGGGGCGTTGCTGTTGATGGCGATACCCCCCAAAAGGTGTTCAACTTGCCCAAGTGGACACCCTGGGGCACCGGCAAGCAAGCCTGGATAACCGAGCGTATTTCGTGGGGACCTTAAAACAGACCGACCCGCACGAAACCGTGTTCGTGCGGGTCGGTAATGATTGAATCAATGCCGAATAGGGCTTAAAAGATTAGCTGCCCTGCGAAGCTTCATCCAGCGTTGCCATATCTTCATCACTCAAATCGAGTTGAACTGCCTCGATGAATGCTTGCAGATGGCCGGCTTTGGTTGCACTGGCGATGGGTGCCGTGACAATCGGCTTATTCACTAGCCAGGCCATAGCCACCCCGGCTTGAGAAGCATTGTGCTTTTCGGCCACAGCATCGAGCGCGGCAAGAATGCGACGCCCCCGGTCGTTGAGGTACTTTTCCATCCCTCCGCCCCGAACGCTTTTGCTAAAATCTGCTTCGCTGCGATATTTTCCGGTTAGAAAACCGCTGGCGAGGGAAAAATAGGTGATAACCCCCAGACCATACTCGTGGCACAGCCCGGCCACGCCTTGCTCAAAGCCTTGGCGGGCATAAAGGTTATATTCCGGCTGGAATACCTCATAACGGGGCAGCCCGTTTTTGCTGCTGGCTTCCATCGAAGCAGCCAATCGTTCCGGCGAAAGGTTTGATGCGCCAATCCAGCGAACTTTGCCCGCTTTGATCAGTTTTTCGTATGCGCCCAATGTTTCTTCAACAGGCGTTTTGTCATCATCCCAGTGGGTTAGGTACAGATCGATGTAATCGGTTTGCAGCCGCTGTAGCGATTTGTCGGCAGCTTGTAGAATATGGGCTTCGGTTAAATCTCTGTGACCCTGGCCCACATCCGAGCCAACTTTGGTAATTACCACCACCTCATCCCGATTGCCGCGCGCTTTCATCCAATTGCCAATAACCGTTTCCGACTCGCCGCCATCGTTGCCGTCGGCCCAGCGGGAATAGACATCAGCGGTATCAATAGCATTGAACCCCGAAGCTACAAAGGCATCCAAGAGTTCAAAGGATTGTTTTTCGTCAATAGTCCAGCCCAACACATTACCCCCAAATACAAGCGGGGCGATGCTAAGATCACTGTTTCCTAAAATTCTTTTTTCCATTGGTTTACTCCTTGTTGTAATTCTCTATTAAGCTTAAGCTACGGCCTGAGCCTTTTCCTAAAAGTGAGGGTTTCTCTAGGGTTCAAGGTGTAGCGTGTATAATAGTTACGAAACCTGAGTCAGAGATTAATAGCGAGTTGCTTTTTGAAGTTTGAGGTTGCCTGAACCGTGGTTCTTGTCAATAGTTTCAAGAGTTCGGTGGACGTGGAGGTTTTGCCCGGCGTGAGCTTTCTCAATAGGTCAAAAAATAATAGAGTTGACGAAGGCGATAAAGTGGGCTAGCATGAGAGTCATCTACTTGATTTATTCTTCGTTTCTCATCTTCGAGTTCGAACCTCACCGCGATTCATCTTTGGTTTATCTCTGGGTTACGGCTTACAGAAGAATTATAACACCTACTAAGATGTAGGTTATTGGGAGGAATTTATGAGCACCTCAAAAAAAACCAAGCAACAACTCCTTGAAGAGATCGAGCTGCTGAAGCAGCGTGTGGGGGAGTTAGAAGCGTTGGAAGCAGAGCATATACAGGTGGTCGATGCCCTACGGCAAAGCGAGCGTAATTTGGCCGATGCCCAGCGAATTGCCCATTTAGGCAGTTGGGAATGGAACGTGCAAAGCGGCGAAACACGCTGGTCGGATGAGTTTTTTAGAATTTGTGGGGTTGAACCGCAATCTTTCGTACCCTCTTATGATACCGGTATGGAATTTATCCACCCCGAAGATCGCGAGTCGGCGGCTGCAGCGGTTCAAGCTTCTCTTGAGGCCGGCGAGGCTTATCACATTGAAAAGCGCCTTCTTCGGCCCGATGGTAGCGTAAGGTTGGTGTTGACCGAAGGCGAAATGATTTACGATGATGACAGCCGGCCGCTATTGTTACTGGGTACAATGCTGGATATCACAGAGCGAAAACAGATAGAACAAAAAATGCGATTCCAGAAAACGCTGCTGGAGTGTATTCATGAAGCCACGCTCGACAGCATTTTGGTTATCTCCGAGAGCAAAGAATGGCTTTATTACAATCAGCGTTTTCTCGATATGTTTGATTTTTCTGAAGAACTTCTTCAAAAAAATTCCAGCATCGATGCCTTAGACTGGATTAAAAGTAAAATTATTGACACCGATTGGGTTATTATAGAAACGGAGGAGATTTATGCCGGTCACAATCTGGAGAGTCGTGATGAAATTCGGTTAGTCGATGGCCGCGTTATCGAGCGCTATACAGCCCCGGTCAAGAGCAATGAGGGCACATATTTTGGCCGGGTATGGTATTGTCGTGATGTTACAGCCCGCAAGCAGCTTGAGGCTCAGTTGCGGCAGGCTCAAAAAATGGAAGCTATGGGCCAGTTAGCAGCAGGAGTGGCCCATAACTTTAACAATATGCTGACTGCGATTATGGGGTACACCGGCTTGGCCCTGGCCGGTTTGCATGCCGATCATATGGTGACCGAGGATTTACGAAGTATTCAACAATCTGCGCAGCGTGCGGCTGATTTAACCCGGCAGTTATTAACCTTCTCTCGTGACCAGGAAATTGAGCCTCAGATGACCAATCTCAATGAACTGGTTAGGAATATGGATTTTATGCTTCGACAGCTTATTCCCGAAATGATTACGTTGAAAATGAAGCTCAATCCTGCTTTAGGCCGGGTTCAGATCGATTCAAATCAGATCGAGCAGCTCATCGTGAACTTAGTTGTCAACGCCTGTGATGCTATGCCTGACGGGGGCAAACTGACTATCGAGACGAATAATTTTATTCTTAAAGCTACCGCAAACGATTACCTATTTGAGCTTAGCCCCGGTCACTATGTTCTTTTATCTGTAACGGATACCGGTATTGGTATGGATAGGGAAATTCTTAACCGAATTTTCGAGCCGTTCTTTACCACCAAAGAAGTAGGGCGCGGTACAGGTTTAGGTTTAGCTATGGGCTTTGGCATTGTTGAACAGCATGAAGGAGCGATAAAAGTGAAGAGTGCGCCGGGGCAAGGCACAACTTTTGAAATCTATCTGCCGTGTGTCGACGCTTGCCCCGAAGATCCTAACAGCCAGTTTGATGGCGATGACAAACACCATCCCGAGACGATTTTACTTGTTGAAGATGAAGAATATGTGCGAACGCTCATCGCCCGGCTGCTGGGCCGGCAAGGGTATCGCGTTTTCTCGGCGGTTGACGGCCAGCAGGCTTTTGAGCTTCTCCAGGAGCAGCCGGATTTGTCGATCGACCTCATGGTTACTGATGTTATTATGCCCAAAATGAGTGGCGATGAATTAGCGAAACGACTGATCATCAAAAATCCGGATTTGAAAATATTATTTATATCCGGTTATTCAGACGCTGTTATTGCGCGTCAAGGATTACAACTTGGCTATGCCAGTTTTCTTCAAAAACCGTTTGAACCGGATGTCCTTATTCGTAAAATCCGCGAGATCTTAACCGGCGAAATGATAGCCTAACAGCTATTGCGCTTTGATCTTGAATTCATACTCCAATGGGCCTATATCATGGTTGTAGACTTTGACGTAATAGACGTGTTCTTTCTTCAACTGGCCCGACCACAACACTTGCAGGCTACGCTCATCGTCCAATTTGGCAAAAGTGGCCGGAGCGCTGGCCCCTAGCGGGTCAAGTTCATCAACTGTGCCCCGCACCCACAAATGGAGTTGACTGCCCGGATAGATTTCAAAATCGGCGTGACGCGCCCGAATGTCATCGAGTGGGGTGTTGGTCATGTAAAAGATGAAATCTTGATCCGGCTCATCCTCAATATCCGAGTCGCTGTACTGAAATTTGTACCACATCTCTTCGCCGGCTTGTAACTCGCCGGTGGTCGTGCCGACATCAAGTGTAACGGCCTCGGGTGGCCCGGAACCGGGTTCCACCGGCCCAATGGAGCGTGTTACCGGCGCTTCTTCATTGGAAATGGGGGCTTGATAGGCGTCACCTCGATGCAGCGTGGGATTGCCCAATTCGGCGTTCCAGACGTCATTGGGGAACAGGTAGTAATCGACCACTTCCGGTGAGCCATTTTTGATTTTGATGAGATACGTATCACCATCGACCAACGTGCCGGACCACAGGCGTTCGCTGGTTAACGGATCTTTGTCGCGGGAGACCCACATGCCGGCCCCCATATTTTCCATATAATCGGCATCGCCGCGTTCCCAAATGTGGTACTGGCCGGCCGGGAAAATTTCAAAGTTGACCTTGTTGCTCATAAAACCCTGGCTGGGGGTAAAGAACATCGTCAGGGCTAAATTTTCGATTAAATCCTCATCCAGATCGTCGCGCTGGAGTTGGTACCAGTGCTCGCCGTCAGGAGCCAACCGGCCGCTGTTGACGGCGTTGAAATTGAAATCAAGCGGATTGTTGGGATAAATGTTAACCGGCACGTACGCTTCCTCCGGCTCATTGGGGGGAGCGGGAACCGGCTCCGGTTCATCGCTGCCGCCTTCATCGCCGCCGCCGCCGTTACCCAAATCGAACATATCGTCATTGGGATCTTTGAGCGTGCCGGGGGGGATGGTTAACCAGCCCATCGCGTCGGCCTGAATGAGCCACTGCGCGGCGGTTTGCGCATCTTGCCCCTCGATAGCCTGAGCGGTGAGCCGCCACAAGGTTTGCGGGTTGGCCTTGCCGGGGTTGGCGATTTGATCGGGCGTTGTCCCGGCCGTGACCAGCCAGCCGACCCGTTGGGCTTCCTGCATCCATTGCGCCGCGTCAACGGCCGTCATATTATCGACAGCTTGGGCAGTTAAGGCCCAGGCCATTTGGCGAGTGTTGAGGTTTTCATTGGAGCTAATCAAGGTATTGAGGCCGGCAGGTATCGCTCCGGCTGCGGCAGAGGAATCGACTTTGGCTTCGAGCGAATATTCAACCCGAAAAGGTGATTTATTGAAGACGCGCACGTAATACGTGTTCGTTTCATCAACTTGGCCCGACCAGAAGGTTTCGGTTGTGCCGGACTGATTGGTTGCATCGGTTAATAGGGTTCCATCGCCTACCGTTTGAGGTGTGATCGAAGCGTAGGTGGCCGGATTTGATTGGGCTTCTGTCAGAATTTGAAAATTGGCTTCGGTGGTGCTGAGAACGGCTTCGCTTTGGTAGCGCAAAGCCAGCGCGATGGTGTTGGCTGTAGTCTCGTTAAAGCTGTCGCGACTGTAGACGTACCAGTTTTCTTCGCCGGGATTAAGATGGTTAACGTTAATACCTTGGCTGAGAGGTCGAGCCGATTTAAGGGTATAGCCAGTCGTAGAGTTGAAGGATAAATCGAGCAGCCGGCTGCCGGGAGAATTATTTGCCAGAGCGGGTACGGCCACCAGCAACAGTAAGAGTAGTATCAGGCCATAGCCGATGACGCTTTTGTAAGTTAACGGGGGCAATTTCGGAGTTAACTTCATAATGTGCCTCTTTTTTGTTGGTAAAGACAAGCCTAAAGTTTATTTATCAGCTGTCTATAACTTACCATAAAGTAGAGGCATCGTCAATTATGTCAATAGGGTGATCGAAATTTGGCCTAGATATAGTAATTTTAGGGAAGTAAATACCTATATCTAGTGGATCAAAAAAGCCAGGCTTCTCTCAAGCCTGGCTTTTCTTCATTGATAAGGGCGACGGTTAATGTTCGTCGTATTTGAGGGTTGATAAGCCCACTAAAATGCTGTCACCATCTTTCAGATAGTGGGGAGTCGTAATTTGTTGATCATTAACAAACGTGCCATTAAGACTGTTTTGATCTTGGACTACGAATTTACCCGACTCATGAACCAAAATAGCATGGTGACGCGATATCTCTTTATCTTTTGATAGGACAATAACGTTATCACTCGACCGGCCAACCGTGGTGATGCCGGCCTTCAATGAAAATAGTTCGCCATTATGAGGTCCGCTGGTGCAGGTAAGGTGAGCCGCGACATCAAGCTGTTCTTTATTGAGTGGCATAACGATGGTTGTGTCGGAGTCATCTTCTGCTTCATCCGGAAGCGCTGGCATTATGTCGGTTCGATCCGGGTCGTCAGGTATATCGAACGGAGGCAGGACGAATGTGCCTTCATCATCGACAACGTCCGCAGTAAGCTCTTCTTGGAGATCATTAAAGTCAAGAACAAGCGTGCCATCCTCTTCATCTTCGTCATCCTCTATAGGCGGTATATCGACTATAGGCGTGGGAGGCAACACAATCGTGCCCTCATCCTCATTGTCTGAGATATGATTTTCATTGGAGACGAGAATAATGGTGCCATCGTCCTCATCCAGAGCCGGTTCTGCTGCTTTAGGGGTAGGGGTTGACTCTGTCGTGATTTGCCGCTCTTTTGAGGGACGGGTGTCGGGCACAATCTTTTCCGGGCTTTTTCCTTTAATATATCGAATTTGAGCACGCGGAATCATCACCGGTTCATTAGATACGATCAGGAAAATATTAAACATATCCTGCGCTTTATATTCACCTTCCAACAACTCTCCATCTGTAAAATAGACGGTTACGTGGCCTTCAATCGCCAGGAGTGGTGGAGCTCCTGCCGAGACCATATCAGACATCGCCATAATTCCTCCGTGAGTAGTGTCGACCGATTTGGCGTTTACGAATATACCTTTTCTGATGTCTGGTCTGTAGCGTTTCGGGGTTTGGGTGTAGAGATTTGATAATTCAAAAATTGAAAATCGGTTAGTTACTTTACATTTTATTATGGGTTAACAGCAAGGTCAAGCCTTACCATGGAGCTGTTCAAAGAGATCATCAACCGTTTCTACGGCCCCTTTCACACAATCAGGAATACCAACCCCCCGATAGGCGCTGCCGGTTAAGTAGAGACCGGATACCTGACGAGCCATTGCTTCCATAGCGTCAACCCGCTCTACATGGCCAACATCGTATTGAGGATTACCCTTAAGCCATCGAAATATTTGGTGTACAATAGGTTGGGCCGTAACCCCCATAATGTCGGCCAATTCCGCTTTGACTACGGCCAGCAGTTGATCGTCGGGTAAGGCTACCTGCGCTTCTTGACCATCGCCGCCGACAAAAACTCTAACCAGCACATCATCACCGGGAGCGCGGCAGTCAAATTTGGTCGATGTCCAGGTGCAGGCAATAATTTTGCGCTGCTCGTTTTTTGGAATGAGAAAACCAAAACCATTAAACGAATGCTGATTGACGATGTCTGCCCGACGATAGCCTAATGAGACAGTGGCGGTTGACACATAGCGAATCTGCCTTTGCAGTTGGGCCAACTCCGGCAAGAAAGGTTCAACCAGATCGGCAGATATGTAAGCCGGTACGGCCATAATGACCGCATCTGCGTGGATAGGCGTTTGGGTACGGTCGATAAAAACCCGAAAACCGGTATCGTCTGCTTCTAGGCGCGTTACACGTTGGCCCAAACAGAGTTCACCTTTTAACTGCTTTACGAGCGCCTTGACCAGATCGTTCAAGCCCCCTTTGAGGCTGAGAAACATGGGCGGTGGTTTGGCACCGTTGCTTGGCCGGCTCTTTTTAGCGTGCTGCATAGCTTTGATTAAGCTGCCGTGCTGCTGCTCCATGGTCAAAAATTGAGGAAATGTGCTCTTTAAGCTTAGTTTTTCGGGGTCGGCGACATAAATGCCGGCCATCATGGGGCCGGCAATTTTATTCAGGGCTTCCTTCCCCAGGCGGCGGCGAATAAAATTGCCTAAACTTTCGTCTCCGTTTTCCTGACGCGGCGGGATAAACAGATCCATTGCCATTCGTAATTTGCCTAAAGGTGAAATAAGAGGCGATAAAGCGAATGGTATAAACTCAGTGGGGATAGTTAAGCGAAAACCCCCAGGAAAATCCACCAACTTCCCTTTATTAAGGACAAAAATGCCTCTTTTATAATCGTTAGTGGGGATTAATTCATCAACAAGTCCCAAATCTCGACAGAGCTTAGCTCCCCACGGTTTTGTGGTCACAATCGAGTCAGGGCCGCCTTCGATAACAAAGTCGTCGATGGTTTTGGTGATGATTTTGCCGCCAAGGCGCGGCTCGCTTTCGATTAGGGTATAATCGAGCGGTAGTCCGGTTTCGGCGCTTTTCTTTTGCAGATAGTAAGCGGTCGCCAATCCGGCGATCCCGCCCCCAATAATAACGACGTGAGTCATAAGCTCCCTTGGGAACCCGGGTTCCTACATTTATTAACCTTCAAGCTTTTCCTGAACTGCGTCGGCTATGGCCTGGATGAATAAAGGATCGCTGTTCATCGATTCGATGCGCTGCAGATTGATGCCGTGTTCGTCAGCCAACTGCTTGGCCTCGATATCAATATCGAATAAAATTTCAACATGATCGCATACAAAGCCGATGGGAGCTACCAGCATGTGTTTATACCCCTGCGCGGC
>JAGRBY010001400.1 GCA_020433835.1 Anaerolineae bacterium
TTCGATCAGGTCACCGAGGCTTGCGAGCAATCCCGCGAAGAGTGTATTGCAGTCACCGAGCCAAAGTCGGGAGTGGTTTTCAGTGAAACACAGTTTATCACCGACGTGCCGCTGAATAAATCCAATAGTGACGTTCGTGTGAACTTCCTTCAGCATTATGAATTTGATGTAAAGACCGGCGCGGTAGTAAAGCGATTCAGTTGGGTTACAGATATTCCAATTGAACGTTCGAAATTATTACAATACCAGCGTGGTGGCCGTGCCCGATGGCGGATAGAGAACGAGACCTTCAATACGCTCAAGAATCAAGGCTACTGCTACGAACACAACTATGGTCATGGTAAAGCGAACCTCTCCACCGTATTGATGTTGATAATGTTTCTAGCATTTACGGTGGATCAAATTCAACAAGCATGCTGCCCACTGTTTCAGGCGGCACTCGAAAAGCTCAAGACGCGGAAGAAACTCTGGGATCACCTCCGCAGTCATGTTCGCCATTTTCGTTTCAACAGATTCCGTGACTTGTGGGCAGCCATTCTGATGGGCACAGGCAAGAACTGCCATCCGCCACCGCGATACCTCTAGCCCTAAAAGTTCGATCAG
>JAGRBY010001401.1 GCA_020433835.1 Anaerolineae bacterium
AATGTCCAACAGCACCTTAGCCCATGAAGGACCAATGTCAATACTCTTGATAAACGGGATGTTAGGAATTCTATGGATAGTAAGACCCTGCATTTCTACATCATTACCAATGTGGTAAGTGACCAGATCTACCTCATAGTTTAGTGAAGATAGACCATGCAAACGTTGGTAGGCACTAATGGGGGTTCCTCTTGGTTCAAAGAAAGGTTGAGGGGCTATCATTAAGATTTTCATTGTTCCTTCTCCACAAAAGCTAGTATTCGACATTGACCTTGTTTATTTTATAAATCTAACAGTAATTAATCGTAAAGCTATGTGAATACGCTAAGAAAAGGGTTAGAAAAGGTTTGGTATTGCCGATACGTTAAAATATTTATCAATCAGCACCTGAGATCGGTATATTGTGTAATGATTGATGGATTTTTTTATCGCCAAAGAAATTGACATAAACATATCCGATTGTTATTTAGGGGTATAATTATGCAAAAAATTCCAAGCTCTTATGCACCGAGCTTGGAATTTTTTGTATTAAGCGTTCGAAGCGTAGCTTATTCAAACGTCCTTTATTTTTATAAAAGATAAGAACTTTAAAATTAACGATC
>JAGRBY010001402.1 GCA_020433835.1 Anaerolineae bacterium
CTGTCTCCCAGCGCGGTACGTGCCGCCAGGAAGATGCCGACGGCGCCGATGGTCGCCGCTACCACCACCAGCACGCCGCCGATCACCACACCGAAGAGGAAGCCGCCGACCAGCGTGAGGATGACGCCGCTGCGCACAATAAAGGTGCCAAAGATGGAGAGTGCAAAGGCCAAAATAACGAGCACCATGGTCCATACCTTAAACATGCCCCGTTTCTCAGTCACAATCACAGAATGAACGTAAGCAGAAGCCGATAGCCAGGGAATCAAAGCCACATTTTCTACTGGGTCCCAGCCCCAGTAGCCACCCCAGCCCAGCACGCGATAGGCCCACCAACTGCCAAAGAGCAACCCCATGCTGAGGATACCCCACGCCATTAATGTCCAGCGGCGTGTGGCGCGAATCCAACTGGCATCGAGCTGTCCCGTTAGCAGTGCCGCCATGGCAAAAGCATAGGGGATGCTCATACTCATATAGCCACCAAGTAACAACGGTGGGTGAATCGCCATACCCGGATCGCGCAGCAGTGGATTGAGCCCCAATCCGTCTGCCGGTGTGAAACTGAGCCGTTCGAATGGACTAGCAACAAAGACCAGCAGGAG
>JAGRBY010001403.1 GCA_020433835.1 Anaerolineae bacterium
CAAAGCCATATGCGCCCCGCTCAGAATCGACAGGCCGATGACATCGACATCTTCCTGCAAGGCGCTTTCGGCGATCATGTCCGGGGTCTGACGGATGCCGGTGTAAATGACTTCCAGGCCGGCGTCGCGTAAAGCGCGGGCTACCACCTTGGCCCCACGATCATGGCCATCCAGGCCCGGTTTGGCCACTAAAACACGAATTTTTTGAGTGTTGGTTGTCATAGGATATGCCTCTCTCTAATGCATTCTGTAAGGCAACCCTCACCCCCAACCCCTCTCCCTGAGGGAGAGGGGAGTCGCGTTAGCGACGGGGTGAGGGCTGTCTATACTCTCAAATAATCGTCATCTCTTGATACTCGCCGAAGACGTCGCGCAGGACATCCATGATCTCTTGCAGAGTGGCGTAGGCCTTAACCGCGTCCAAGATGAAGGGCATCATGTTCTCGGTCCCCTGAGCCGCCTGGCGTAGATCGTCCAGACAGCGGGTTACGGCCTCGTTGTCGCGGCTGCGGCGAACGTCGTCCAGGCGGGCGCACTGTTCTTCGTAGCCCTGCGGGTTCATATCAAGAATGGGGATGTTGATTGGCTCGTCGTTGACGAAG
>JAGRBY010001404.1 GCA_020433835.1 Anaerolineae bacterium
GAAATTGCCTGTGCCAGTTTGGTGCGTTGACGCATACCTCGGGAATAGCCTGAAATCGGGCGATTCATCGCATGTGTCATTCCCACAAGTTCCAGCGATTCGGTAGCCCGGCGTTTGGATTCCGCTCGGCTAAAACCCTGCATCTGCAGAAGAAATACTACCCATTCCAGTCCCCTGACACCTGAATACATGCCTTCAAAGCTGGGGCAGTAGCCAATCCGCTTCATCAGTTGATGATTGTTGCGAGGATTCTCGCCCAGCACCTTGACGACTCCTCGTGTGGGTCGCAGTTGGCCAATCAGCAGATTCAGCAAGGTACTCTTGCCGGCACCATTCGGCCCCAGCAATCCATAGGCACCCGGTTGCAGCGACAAGCTGATGTCGTTGACACCCAGTACTTTGCCATAAAGGCGTGTGACGTTTTCGAATTCAATCATCACGGCATTCAAACCTTCATCGGTGCCGAAATGCGACGTACCAGAATGGCAAGTGAGATGCCTGTCAGAGCAAACAGCACGGCCAGACGTGTTTGAATATCAGTGACTCCGGTGCGTACATCCAGGATCCACCCGGTGAGATCTCGAAACAGATGAAACAGGCTT
>JAGRBY010001405.1 GCA_020433835.1 Anaerolineae bacterium
GGAATAAGGGCCAGACCATAGTAATCGGGTGAGAGAGGTGAATCCTGAATGAGTATGGCAAAGGGAACCAATCCCAGCCCACAAGCGAGAGTCAGAAATGGCGGCTGTCGCAACCAAAAAGCTGAAATGGCATATAAAGTAGTCGCTCCAGCATATCCCCACAGCGCCCCCGTTCGATCTAAACTTGATGGGGCTAAGCTTATCGTGATCAGAATCAGGCCGACCTCTAAAATCGCCTGACCGTACCTCTGCAACTTGAGCCGGTTCAGGCACCAAGCCCAAATCAAGTAAATCGAGGCTAACCCGATTAACCACCAGCCGAATCGATTCACAGGCCATTGACTTTCATACAAGGCTAGACAAAGCGAGAGTGGCAACAACAGTGCGGCTACATAAAGCCAAACGGTTTGTCTAAATATTCGGGTTGAGACAACCATCAAGGCGGTGTCAAAGAGGAGGACCAAGGCTAACAAGGTAGGTTCGGGAGTCACTAGAATTGTCCCAATGGCGAGAGTGATGTAACTCACCAGATAGGCCGGAAAAGTATAAGCCCAAGTAGTTTGAATAGAGGGTGAGCGATGTCGAAGCCATCGGGCTGCTC
>JAGRBY010001406.1 GCA_020433835.1 Anaerolineae bacterium
TGCCGCTGGCGCTTTCGATGACATCCGGGTAGAGCGTACCCTGGGCCAGGTACCCGAAACTGGAGGCGGGAGACCAGCCGGCAGCGATACGAGCAGACTCTTCTTCGAAGACGCGGATGAAGCGATGGCCGATCAGCTTGCGCTTCTGCTCAGGGTCAGTGACGCCTTCCAGGTCGGCCAGAAACGACTCGGCCGCGTTGACGGCCACCAGCGACACTTGCATATGGCGGGCGAAAGTGTCAATGACCTGCGCTGCCTCGCCCTGGCGCAACATGCCGTGGTCAACAAACAAACAGGTCAACTGATCGCCGACAGCTTCGTGCAGCAACGCGGCAACCACCGAAGAGTCAACGCCGCCTGACAGCCCGCACAGCACGTGCGCTCCACCAACCTGCCGCCGAACAGCGCTCACTGTTTCGGCGATGAAGTTGGCCGGTGTCCAATCCGCGGTCGCGCCGCAGATATCGGTTGCAAACGTGCGCAAAATGTCCGCGCCGTGCAGCGTGTGCGTTACTTCGGGGTGAAACTGAATGCCATAGTACCTGCTGCCGGCGTCGCCCATAGCCGCGTAAGGCGAGTTAGTCGAGCGGGCCAGCGTC
>JAGRBY010001407.1 GCA_020433835.1 Anaerolineae bacterium
GCCACCGATGACGAAGTGCGCGCGGTCGCGTCCCGTATCGGCGGCGGCGACTGGCTGGATGTGCTGGAGAACGGGCTGGAGACTGACGTGGGCGAAGAGGGCCGGGCCATCTCCATGGGCCAGCGCCAGTTGGTGGCCATGGCGCGGGTGCTCATCCAAGACCCGGCCATCATCATCCTGGACGAGGCCACCGCGTCGGTCGATCCGCTGACCGAGGCGCAGATCCAAGAGGGATTGGACGAGGTGTTGCGCGACCGCACGGCCATCGTCATCGCGCACCGACTCTCCACCATCCGCGCCGCCGACCGCATCATCGTGCTGGAAAAGGGCCGCATCATCGAAGAGGGCGACCATGACGCGCTCATGGCCCGCGGCGGCCACTATGCCGACCTCTACAACACGTACTTCCGCCACCAATCGCCCGACTACGACCCTGCGTCCCTGGTTGGAAACCGGCGCTGACAGCGAGAAGGCGCCTCAGCGACTTCGAGCGCCATAGCCGACTCGTGCACCCCAATACCGCAGCAAAAACTAGCCACCCGGCTAGTGACACGGCGCGCGTTCAGAGTTACAATGTGACTCATCAGTCATATGACCAG
>JAGRBY010001408.1:0-251 GCA_020433835.1 Anaerolineae bacterium
GGATGCTCACTCCGGCGCTCTTTTGAAGAGAGAGTCCGTAGGGCAAATCGCTGATTTGTCCCGCCACGAGATGAATTTGTAGGGCAAATCGCTGATTTGTCCGGGCTGGAACAAGTCAGCGACTTGTTCTACTACGGTTTTTATTTCAAAGTAGGTGACTGTCACTGGGTGCGGGCTTGAGTGACGGTTACTTGCGTTGTACGTAAGTCTACTAGGGCTTACGCAAAAGCCAGGTGACAGTCACTTATTGG
>JAGRBY010001408.1:266-599 GCA_020433835.1 Anaerolineae bacterium
AGGTCGATTTAGGGCATCCAAGTGACTGTCACCTTTAGCACGGCGTAAGTCCTGTCTACTTAGGATAAATCAGGCGAAAATGCTCGCAGACGAGTGGCATGTCGGGTGTGGGTTCGCGGTTTATCTTGGGTAAAACGCGGGAGAAGTAGCGCCAGTGGCCCGCGCGCCAGTTGGCCAGCGAACGGTCGCCTTCGCCCTCGGCATAGGCAAAGTCGGCATCGACGGCGTTGTAGGGGCGGATGGCTACAGCGGTGGTTTCGATGATACACACTGGCTCGTCGCGGCTGTTGAGGACGATGGTTTTTAAGCCCACGGTCGGGATGGCGCTGCCTT
>JAGRBY010001409.1 GCA_020433835.1 Anaerolineae bacterium
CGCAGGGTCAGCTTTCGACCGATGACGGTGTGGTGTCGGATGGTGACTGGGACGGGTTGAGCCGCACGGTTGCCAATCGTGGAAGTTTCTCGGATTTCCTGTTCCGGCTGGTCCCGGCCGGCGACCAACCAGCGCTGTGGCTGAGAGTGTCGGGGGCCCCCTACTGGGACGGTGACGGGACCTTCAGCGGGTATCGCGGCGTTGGCTCCGAGGTCAGCGCGCTGGTGGCGGCCACCGAACGCGCCGAAGCGGCCAACCGCGCAAAATCGCGCTTTCTGGCCAATATGAGCCATGAACTGCGCACCCCGCTGACCGGCGTCCTGGGCATGGCGGAATTGCTGGGGGACACCCTGTCGGATCCTCACCAGCGCGACATGATCGAAACGATCCGCGAATCCGGCGAGGGATTGCTGACGATTCTCAACGACATTCTGGACCTCGCCAAGATCGAGGCCGGCAAACTGGAAATCGAGCGGACCGCCTTCAGCCCCGCCGATCTGGTGCAACAGGTTGGCAAGCTGTTCGCCCCGCGCGCGACCGCGTCCGGTCTCAGGCTGGCCGTCGAAATCGGCGCGAATTGTGCGCAGATCTGGGGCGGG
>JAGRBY010000140.1 GCA_020433835.1 Anaerolineae bacterium
TGTTCTGTCGTTCTGTCGATCAGGCAGCAAACATAGCATCAAACGTTTTAGCGTCTAACGTTTCTTCTTTCAGAAGGCGCTCGGCGATTTCTACCAGTTTAGCCCGATGCTCTTTAATAAGAGCAAAAGCGCGGTTGTAGGCGGTTTCAACAATGCGGCGTACTTCACTGTCGATTTGGCGGGCGATTTCTTCGCTATAGTTGCGCTGCTCGCCGATTTCTTTGCCCAGAAAGACAAGTTCATCTTTCTCGCCAAACATCAACGGCCCCAACTTTTTACTCATACCATATTGGGTGACCATTGCCCGCGCCAGTTTGGTAGCTTTATTGAGATCATCGCTGGCTCCGGTGGTAACCTCTTCAAAAATCACCTCTTCGGCAGCACGGCCGGCCAAAATGGCGGCGAGTTCGGCTTCAAAGCGATTTTGATTTTCCAGGTAACGATCTTCGTCGGGCAGCGAGATAACGTAGCCACCAGCAACCCCGCGGGCTACGATACTAACTTTGTGAACCGGGTTGCATTCGGGCAGCAATTTTCGAATAAGAGCGTGACCAGCTTCGTGGTGAGCGATGATCTTGCGCTCTTTTTCGGGTACAATTCGGCTTTTCCGTTCCGGCCCGGCCAGTACTTTTTCGATGGCCCGCTGCATATCTTCCATGTGGATCTGCTTCGAGTTGCGCCGAGCAGCCAGAATAGCGGCCTCGTTAACCATGTTTTCGATATCGGCTCCCACAAATCCGGGCGTTTGCTTGGCGATGATTTGCAGATCGACATCATCGGCCACGGGTTTGCCTTTGACGTGAATGCCCAAAATCTGTTGGCGGCCACGGCGATCGGGCCGATCTAAAACAACGCGGCGGTCAAAGCGACCGGGGCGTAAGAGGGCCGGGTCTAAAATATCGGGCCGGTTGGTTGCGGCTACGACAATAACGTTGGTGTCGGTATCGAAACCGTCCATCTCGACCAAAATCTGGTTGAGGGTTTGCTCGCGTTCATCATGGCTGCCGCCTAAACCGGCACCACGATGGCGGCCAACGGCATCGATCTCATCCATAAAGATGATGCAGGGGCTGTTGCGTTTGGCTTGTTCGAACAGGTCACGCACGCGGCTGGCCCCGACCCCAACAAACATTTCCACAAATTCCGAGCCGGAGATGCTGAAGAAAGGAACTCCGGCTTCACCGGCAATGGCTTTAGCGGTGAGGGTTTTACCGCAGCCGGGAGGGCCAACCATCAAAACCCCTTTGGGAATGCGTGCTCCCAAGGAAATAAACTTTTCCGGTTCGCGCAGAAATTCAACAATTTCGGCCAGTTCCTGTTTGGCTTCGTCGACACCGGCCACATCATCAAAGGTGACGGTGGGTTTATCGCCGGCAAACATTCTGGCTCGACTCTTGCCGAAGCTAAGGGCTTGATTACCCGCGCCTTGGGCCTGTCGCAAAATAAAGAAGAAGAAACCGCCAATGAGAATAAGCGGTAGCAATGTACCTAAAATCGCCAGCCAGCCATCCCAGGCGCTGCGGGGAGCGACGTTGACTTCGATATTGAGCAGTTGATCTTGGTTAACACCTAACAATCTTAACGTTTCGATAACTCCAATACCGGGTTCTTTATTCGAAGCGATTTTTTCGTCATTGGTTAGGGTGATGGTTAATTCATCCTGATCGACTAAAATCGACTTAACACGACCATCGCTGGCCAGTTGAGCCACTTCAGACAAATCTTTCACTTCCGGCGATTCGGTTCTAAGCACGAATACGCCGTATAGAAAAGCCAGCACTACAAATATTAAAATTGCATAAAGCGCACGGGACCATTTCATGGAAATATTTTCCTTACGAAATATATATACTTTTCATATACCGTTTTAACGAAACATGTGTAAAAATCAAATATACCACGCGCACTAGGCGGAGTCAAACATTATCAAAGACCGGGGTTATCTTTTTTACCGCCTCTTTCTTGACGCCTGGTCGTGAAGGTGTTAGATTGTGAGTAATTTGTCACCCTAGCGGCACTATATCGACCTGTTCGTGGTATATGGCCAAACTATCATTAAAATTAATTTAGGAAAGAAACAGAATGATTATTGAGAAAGAGCAACAAAAGACGGATACGAGAACCCTGAAAGATTACATTATTTTGGCAGCCAAAGGGTTTTGTATGGGCGCAGCCGATGTAGTTCCCGGTGTTTCCGGGGGAACGATGGCCTTTATTTTGGGTATTTATGAAGAGCTTATCAATTCTATCAAGGGCCTCCTTGATCCGCAGATTTTTAAAGCTGCGTTTCGCTTTCAAATTAAAGAGCTTTTTACCCTGGTGCCCTGGCAGTTTTTAGGGGCATTGGGGTTTGGTATTTTGCTCGCTATTTTTACACTGGCTAAGTTTTTAGAGGCGGCGCTGGTTAACTACCCGGCCTTAATTTGGTCGTTTTTCTTTGGGTTGGTGATTGCCTCGATTATTACCGTGACCAAACGGGTTAAAAAGTGGAATAGCAGCACAATTTTGGCGATGGTGGCCGGCACGTATGCGGCCTATAAAATTGTGGGGATGGTACCGGTGGAGACGCCCACGGCACCCTGGTTTCTTTTTCTCAGTGGCTTCATTGCCATCTGCGCAATGATTTTGCCCGGTATTTCCGGTTCTTTCATTTTGGTTTTGATGGGCAAGTATCAATATATTTTGTCGGCCGTCAACAACCACGATTTCGTAACGTTAATCTTGGTTGCCGCTGGAGCAGCTATCGGTTTGGTTACATTTGCTCAGGTGTTGGGCTGGCTTTTTAATCGCTACCACGACGTTACTGTGGCGATTTTAATCGGATTGATGATTGGATCACTGCGCAAAGTATGGCCCTGGAAAGAAACGCTTGAAACGATCACGGATCGCCATGGAGAAATTATTCCGGTTGTACAACAGAACATCTTACCTCAAGCCTGGACCAGCGAGGTAACGCTGGCTTTGGGTTTGGCTATTGTAGGATTTATAGTGGTTTTAGCCCTTGATTTCTGGGCATCGAGCCAGGAACAAAAAGAAGCCCACGCGTAAAAAGCTAAAACAGCCACGAATTACACGGATTTTCACAAATCTTTAAAATAAAAAGGTGACAGTCACTTCAATGCACTAAATCGCGCTATGTAGGCCAAACGGGCGCTGATTTTTAATGAATAAGTGACTGTCACCTTGCCAAATAGACCCTTTTTTACTCAGGCGGAAATGAAGGTTTGGGGTGTGATTGATTGGTGGCAGGTACAGGTTGCTGGGCTGCTCCGGCGGTGAGACCGTTGGCGGCGACCGGAGAAGACAGCGGCTTTTGTTGTTTGCGGGGTTGGGCGGTGATAATTTGCGTTCCACCACGCCCCAAAAGCATGCCCAGGCAGCCCGGCTTTGTTTCGACAGCCTTAATCTGGGGCGCTTCGACCGAGCGGGCGGTAACAATAGCCTCCGACGCCAACTGATTCGCGGCTGAAATTTTGGCTTCCAACTCCTGCCGCAGTGCTTCCCGCCGCCATTCATCCTCTTGCCGGCTGCGAGCTACATCACGCTCGACCTCTAAAATGCGTTCGCGCAGACGATTATTCTCTTCTTTTAAATTAAAGTTATCCTGAAGCAGTACACCCATCAATTCGCGGTTAGCGGCCTGGCTGTTAAGCACGCTTTTTTGGCTATCGGAAAGTGTAGCCAGCGTGTTGGTCAAAAAATTCAAGGCCGGCGACTCAGAACCATTCGAAGCAACAACCGCCAGACTTTCTTCGAATGTCGGCGGCGTATCATCATCATCATCATCGTCGTCGTCATCATTCAACAATGGTTTATCTCGACCGGCATGCGGTAACACAACATAATCTTCATCATCAAGATCAGCCTCTACCTCCGAAATCTCATCCGGTTCTACCGAGGGAACGGCATCGTCTTTTAACTGCTGCCGAACCTGTTCGTAAGTCAGCCCGCTATTCAAAAGTTCTTTAATTTCATTGAGGATTTCAACATCCCTCTCCAGATAGCGACGATGGCTGCGTTCTTTATCCGCCCCGGCCCCTTTCGAGAGAAAATCGGTGAATTCATCTGACCAACGGCGTAATGAAGCCGGAGAAATATCTAACTGCTTTGCCACCCCTTGCGGCGACTGATATGTTTCACTGCTCATAGGCTAACGCTCTACTCCACGTGGTTTACTCTTCATCAACAACACGGTACGCCGCATCGACGGTTTCGTCATTGTCGATATAAAAATCGTTGCCATACTCTAACTGGCGTAAATATTCCTGTACAATATTCGGCGGGCATAGTTTTACAAAAAGGGTCATGCCCAGCAGAATAATACCAAAATCATCAAGTTGACCCAACCCCAACACAAAGTCAGGGATAAAATCAACTGGGGAGACAAGATAAAGGAGAGACAATGGCAAGACGGATTTGGTTAGAGCACTAATCCGGCTGTCTCTAAACAGCAACCAAACCAACTTTAGTTGTTTCAACATACTGGATAAAAAAGACATATCCTTTTCGTCTGTATCTACAAATGTAGGCTTTTTCATAACTGTCATCTCCTATGGTCTAAACATCCGTATCGTTATAAAAACAAAATCCCTATATCTCCCGGAGAGATTATAGCCGTGAGTTACCATTCAGGCAACAAAAAACGCTCACGTAACAAAGATTTTTTGTATACGACTGCCCTGCGCGATGCCTATTCACCTAAATTTGGCCCGATGGTGAGCGACTTCTAAAGCGAATAGCCATGAGCGATTTTTTGATAATACAGCAGCGTTATCATAGAAGAGAGAGCTGTTGGGGAGCGTGTATTGAAAAAAGACAAGCATTCAACTCTTGAAAGGAGTTTTGCTTACTATTATAATTAAGGTATGAAACCCTTGCGCCAGTCGCTGATTGATTACGAACTGCCGTTACTTAAGGCGATAGCTGAAAATCGGGCTGTGCTGTTATCCGGCACCGATCATGCAGCTATTGTCGATCAATTGATCGAGACCCTGCTATCACCGGTAGCAACAGCCATTATTGTCGATGATCTGGCACCGCCAGAGCAGGAGGCACTCGATTTTCTTCTAAAGCATGGCGGACAGGTTGAAGGGCTGCGCTTTAGCCGCCAGTTTGGCGATATTCGGTCGATGGGCCCGGCCCGATTGGAGCGAGAGCAGCCCTGGCAAAATCCGGTCAACCCCGCCGAAGGGCTGTGGTATCGCGGGCTTATCTTCAAGACATTTCAGGTAACCCGTCAGGGCAGCCAAGAAATTGTTTATATCCCCACCGATTTACTTCCTTTTTTTAAAGCAAAACCATCTCAGTTAGAACCAAGCAAGCCTACACCCCCGATACAGCCGGTTACAGTACCAACAATCAGCATCAGCAGTTTCAACCGGCTGCGAGAAAACGTTTTCAGGCTATTAATTCATTTACAAACCACGCCCGTTCGCTTGCAAAAAGAAGGCGGTATTCCAGCATCGGATAAAGCAGTTCTGGCGCAAACGCTGCTGCCGCCACTCCATCGTGCTTTTACTACGGAGGCCGAGTTAGAGTTTTTGCTTCATCTTTGCCGACGGGCAGAACTTCTGACCGTGGCCCATGGTCGTTTGCGACCGGAGCGCGACGCTACCCGTACGTGGCTTCAGGCTACGCCAGCCCAACAAACAGCCCAACTGCAAAAAACCTGGCGGGCCGACCCCACCTGGAATGATTTGTGGCATGTACCCAGTTTGGTGCCGCAGCAAACCGGCTGGGAGAATAGCGCGATGTTGGCCCGCTCGAAAATTTTGGGACATCTCAGCCGGCTCGATACAGCCGGGGGGACGTGGTTTTCAATTGAAAATTTTGTCGCTGCTATCAAGCAGATCGATCCCGATTTTCAACGCCCCAACAGCGATTACGAAAGTTGGTACATTCAAGATCGCCAGGGTAATTTTTTGATGGGCTTTGCTCACTGGAATGAAGTTGAAGGTGGGCTTATTCGGTATCTGCTTACCTTTATTTTGCCTATTCTGGGCATAGTCGATCTCGGCAGCGATAGCGAAACAACCGCGCCAGGCCGCTTTTGTTTAACGCCGTCAGGTCAAGCATTTTTACAGGGCCAGCCCATGGCAGAAGATCTGCCGCTAAAAACCGGTTGGTTACGGGTGAGTACTAATTTTCAGGTACGCATACCGGCCCACGCCAGCCTCTACGATCGATTTCAGTTGGCTCGCTTTGCCGGGTTAGAAAGTTATGAAGATCAACGCGCTATCTACCATATTACACAAGACAGTGTAAAACGCGCTTTGCGCAATGGGGTTACGCCCGATCAAATAACTGCGTTTTTAACCCGAATTACGAACAACCAAACGCCTCTGGCCGTAGTCGAGGCCATTCGCAATTGGGGCACACGTTATGGCACGGTTCAACTCGAGTCGGCGACATTGCTTCATTTAAAGAATGAAGCGGTAGCTGCTGAATTACGCCAGCATCCGGGGCTTCGTCCGCTGCTGGGCGAGGTTCTCAATAGTACCACGATTCTAATTCCGGCCAAGCATGTTGCTCAAGTAAGGCGTTTTCTTATAGAATTAGGATATCTGGAATAAGAAACTGTTTTAAAAGCCTTAAAGGCTCCACAGATGGACACAGATTCTCACAGATACTATCAAAGGTGAGATAAAAATCAGTGACTATCTGTGTAAATCTATGGACAACTCTGTAAACGCTGACTTTTCAAACAGCTTCTAAGCGTGGACAGATATTCCGATTAAAAACTCACCATCAGCTTTCAGTTCGCCCTGATTTATCTACATCACGACAGGTCAACCCATGCACACCACCAGCGATAGCACTTTGGCAGCCAGCATCACCAGCAAACTTATTGACAAACACAACATTGCTTATCTTATAACCGATGAAAATCTTATTATTACAGAGTATAATTCGGTTATCACGCGATGGTTTGTCACTAAGCAGCAATCCTTAATTGGGACACATATAACAGCTATTTTTGAAAAACTGGAACCATTCACCGAAACGTTATCAAACATTGCCCGAAATGAGGAACCGGGATTAACGCTTCCTCCCCTCCCCCTAAAAACCTCAGTGGGCCAAACGCGTTATTTTCATGTAGAAGCTGAACGGTTAGAGTCAAATAGCCCCCAGCTTCTTTTGAGCCTAATTGATGCTACGCCCCAAACCAATCGCACTATCCTCTACCAAACCGTTGTTGAAGATCCAACCAAACTCGTATGCTATTACCTGCCCGATAGCACCTTAACTTTTGTTAACGAAACGTACTGTCGTCATTTAAATATGAAACCCGAAGATCTCATCGGCCAGCGTTTTCTCACGTTTATTGCTGAAGAAGATCGGGTTTATGTAGAGGAGGCCATTGCGTTACTCGACGCTCAAAACCCCTTGGTTATGGTAGAGTATCGCATTGTGCTGCCCACCAACGAAATTCGCTGGCAGCGATGGGGCAAGATTATTGTACTGGACGAGCAAGGGCAAATCATTGAATATATAGGCATCGGCCAGGATATCACCAATCAAAAACAGCTTGAACATGATTTACAAAGAGTTCGATTTTCTATTGATTGGGTTGTCGACTCGATCTTTTGGGTCAATACCAAGGGCTACTTTATTGATGCTAATGAAACTGCCACGTGGAAGTTGGGTTACGAGCGCAAGCAACTACTTTCGATGCATTTTGGTGATATCGATCCTGATTTCAAAGGTCAAGATTGGGACAACTTATGGAAAGAGGCCCAGGAACGCCGGGTGATAGGATTTGAGTCGTCCCACTATGCCATAGATGGCAAACACTTTCCGGTAGAAGTGATCGTTCATAATCTTGAGTTTGAAAATACGCCTTACATTTGTATCTTTGCCCGAGATATTACAGAACATAAGGAAACAAAACAAGCCTTGCGGGAAAGTGAAAGCCGTCTGAAGTCGATTATCACGAAAACACCTGTCATTTTATGGAGTACGGATGTAAACGGCATTATTACGCTTTCAGAAGGCCAAGGTCTTCAACTATTGAGGCTACAAGCAGGCGAACTCGTTGGAAAATCGATTTTTGAAGTATATCAAGATTATCCTGAACTGCACGAGAATCTGAAAAAAGCAATGGCCGGAGATTTAGCAAACTTTACCATTGAAATTGAGCAGTATATTTTCGAGATTCAAATCTCACATCTTTTAGATGAAGCAGATGAATTTATTGGCCTCATTGGTATTTCGGTTGATGTAACCGAACGTGAGCAAACGCGACAGTTTTTAGCGAAACGCGAAGCCTATTTAACCGTATTGGTTGAACTTCAACGGCAGTTATTGATTGTCGACTCAATCGAGACAATGTATCACGATGCCATCCGATTGCTCGGCCCAGTATCTGAAGCTAATCGCATTTGCTTATATGAAAAACAAGTCGATAGTCAAGATACACCATTCGCTTTGTGCTCTATCTGGGAACGCTATAAAAGTCTCGCCCAATCATTGAATTCATTGCCAAAACAAGATAGCTATCTTATTAAGGCCAAACCAAATTGGTTACATAAGTTAGAGCAAGGCAATATTGTATTTGAATTTATTCACGATTTACAAGACCATGAAAAAGTCCTTTTTTTAGACCAGGAAACATTTTCTATACTTATTGTCCCCATACGCGTTGATAATAAACTTTTTGGCTTTATAGTTTTTGAAAACACTACCGAGCTGCGGAGATGGGATATATCAGAAATGGCTTTACTTCAAGCCGCTGCGGCTGCTATTTCTTTAGCAAAAGAACAACAACTCACAAAGAAAGCACTGGCCGAAACCAACCAGCAACTTGAACAACGTGTTCAAGAGCGAACGGCTGACTTAGTTCAACTCAACGAAACCCTACAAACTCAGGTTGCCGAACGCAAGCGGGCAGAAAAGTTACTACAGAAGGCTCATGATGAGTTAGAAGTACGCGTTGTTGCTCGCACCGGCGAACTAACAATGCTTAACAACAGGCTGGAAACACTGTATAAGGTCGGCAAAGAGATTACCGTCCAGCACAATTTGGATACACTCCTCAATTCGCTGGCAAAAAACACAGCAAAACTGCTTAAAGCCAGTTCAAGCTGTATTTTACTGCTTAATGAAACGGGCGAATTTCTTACTATTAAGGGATCGTATGGATTAACCGAAGAAATGGTTAAAAATACACGAGACCCGGTAGGTCAAAGCATCGCCGGGCGGGTAGTGCAAAGCGGCCAGGCACTCATCGCCAATGACATCCCCAAAGATGAGCGCTTTAACAATCCGGCTGCCCATGCTGATGGGCTATTAGCCATTATTAGTGCGCCTCTGGTGGTTGGCCAACGTATTATTGGCACCCTTGATGCTCATAGTAAAACCTATTGGAATGCATTTGATGAGCAAGATCTCAAACTGCTCAATATGTTAGCCGGTCAGGCTGCAAACGCTATTGATAATGCCCGACTTTACGAGCAGCTTAATCAAGCCATTGAAGAATTAAAAATTGCCAACGACAGCCTGCAAAAAGCGAAAGAGCAAGCTGAGGCCGCTAATCAGGCAAAAAGTACGTTTTTGGCAAACATGAGCCACGAACTGCGAACACCCCTCAACGGAATTCTCGGCTTTACGCAGATTCTTAAGCGAGACCAGACCTTGTCTGACGATCAAGCCGAAGCCGTTGATATTATTCACACGAGCGGTGAGCATCTGCTGGTAATGATTAACGATATTTTGGATCTTTCTAAGATCGAAGCCGGCAAATTCGAGCTTGAGCCGGAGCCTATTCACCTCTCTCAATTTATCAAAGGCGTTGTTGAAATGCTCCGCATTCGAGCCGATCAAAAGGGGTTGCTATTTAAGATTGAAACCGCTCAAAATCTTCCATTTACGATTATGGCTGATAAAAAACGACTGCGGCAGATCCTTATCAATCTTCTTGGCAATGCCATCAAGTTTACCCAAAAAGGGGAGGTAACTTTAAGAGCCGTCGTACTACCCGTGGCTCAAACGTCTGGCCAAACCGATATCCTTCGCTTTGAAGTAGAAGATACAGGTATTGGAATTCCTGCCGACAAATGGGATGAGATTTTTTCCGCCTTTCACCAAGTTAAAGACAAACGCACGACATCAGATGGCACAGGGTTAGGGTTAGCTATATCCAGGCGCTTGGTACATATAATGAACAGCGAATTACGGGTGGAAAGTAAAGTAGGACAAGGTACAAAATTTTGGTTTGATATCATGCTCCCACCCACAGATGGCGCCCAACCTGCCTCTATGATTAGCCAAACCATTATTGCCTATAAATCAGACCAAACTAAGACAAACAATCCCTACAAAATTTTGATTGTTGATGATAAGCAAGAAAGCCGCCAACTTTTGCGCGAACTATTAACCCCGGTTGGCTTTACTACCTTCGAAGCTACGAATGGACAGGAAGCGGTGAAGCAAGCGCAAATCCATCAACCGGACCTTATCCTCATGGATATTGTAATGCCTTTAATGAACGGTATTGAAGCTACCCGGCGTATCCGCCAGATAAACACCCTCAAGAGTGTACCGATCATTGCTCTATCAATCGACATATATAAAAAAACCAACGAGCGTGTAAAAATGGCGGGAGCGCAAGGTTATATCGAAAAACCTATCGTTGCCGACGAATTGTTTCAACAAATACAAAACTACCTTGATTTACAATGGGTTCACGCTTCCTCTCATGAGGATATTTCGTTTGAAACCCCTGTTCAAAATGTTTCAATAAAAACGCCAAGCCGTAAAATTTTGGAAGCAATTCAGGATGCAGTGCTTATAGGCGATATAGATGATATTCGCTCTATTACCCAAGAAATAAGCAGCTCTACACAAGATTTTGCTGATTTTGTTACAAAGATCAGTATGATGGCCGACAATTTTGCCCTCGATGCCATAGAAACCTTTATTGATACCCTACTGAACGATCAGCAAAAGGAATCCTCATGACCTCAAACGATGCATTTGTACCTACTATCTTAATTGTTGATGATAATCCAACTAACCTTAAAGTTTTATTCAATTACCTAAAACAAACCGGTTTTAGAACCCTTATTGCAAAAAGTGGACTGGCAGCCATTCAGCAAGTTGAACGGCTGCCACCCGATTTAATTTTGCTTGATGTGATGATGCCCGGCATTGATGGTTTTGAAACTTGCCGCCGGCTAAAAGGAAACGCGTTAACCAAAGATATTCCTATAATTTTTATTACGGCTCTTGGTGACACGGCAAACAAGGTTAAAGGTTTTGAAGCGGGGGGGGTTGACTATATTACAAAACCCTTTCAGCAAGAGGAGGTGTTGGCCCGGATCAACACCCATTTGACCATTCAAATTCAAAAGCGTGAACTTTATGAACTCAACGCTACCAAAGATAAATTCTTTTCGATTATTGCTCATGACTTAAAAGGGGCACTTGCCGGATTGCTGGTTTTTTCAGATCTGCTAGCCACAACTATAGAAGATTATAGCCCCGATCAGATAGCCAAAATAGCCGAAAACATGAACGATTCGTTGAAGAACAAGTTCAAGTTCTTAGAAAACTTACTAAATTGGGCCAGGCTGCAAAAAGGAAGCTTAGAGTATATGCCGGAAACGTTGGATCTTTATGCACTTATAGAAACCAATATAGAGCTTCTCTGCGATACTGCCCGGTCAAAAAAAATTACGCTCATCAATAAAGTTGAACCGGATAAATTTTTTATCTACGCCGATTCAAATATGACCCATACTATCACTCGAAACCTTATCGCGAATGCCTTAAAATTTACCCACCCTGGTGGCTCGGTATCCATTACAGCCAAATATCAAGATGATTTTGTAGCAATCGCCATCATTGATACTGGTGTAGGCATGGCTCCTGAAATTTTAACAAAACTATTCAAAATTGAGTCAAAGGTAAAAATGGTCGGCACTGCCGATGAACGCGGTACCGGTTTGGGGTTGCTGCTCTGTAAAGAGATGGCTGAAAAACAGGGCGGCAAAATTTGGGCCGATAGCGAAGCAGGTAAAGGGTCAACCTTTACCTTTACCGTGCCAGTCCACACCTAACCAACGTACTAGGCTTACGCCCACACCTGTTTTGTAGCAAACTCCAGACTATTTCCGGCCGGGTCTCGAAAATATATCGATTGCCCTCCCGACGGCCAGGTAATCTCAGTCTCGATCGAGACCCCATTGTGGCGTAAATGCTCGCGACAAGCAGCAATCTCATCCGAGGAGATGGCGAAAGCCACGTGTCCGGGGCCATGTGCACCATGCGTAGGCACATCGCCCACAGCTTTAGCCGTTTCTATGGGGTTAAATAGAAGCAACATACCGGCCCCACATCGAAAAAATATGTGCCGATGCTTGACGCGTGAAAACGGTTCTATACCGAGAATTTTCGTATAAAATTGTTCAGCAACCTCTAAATCATCAACATAAAGACAGGTTTCTAAAATTTGATTAATTTTCATAAGTAGTCCTTACAAAATTATTATTACCCTCAAGCAAACTTATAATTATGTCAACTTTACATGTGAAAACAGCTATGGTATACTGATCGCATGACATAATGGGTGAATTGTCATCATTATTACCTGAAACACAATAGGCGCTTTTATGACAACACTGGTGGCGGCTTTACAAGCAGACTCAGCGGCAAAACGCTGGCAGACCATTGAACACCTTTCTCAGTCTCAAAAGCAATGGCTAACCGAAGAAACACTCTCGATGTTAATAAAAGCTTTGGCTGATAGTCACCCTTTCGTCCGTTGGCAAGCCGGCTTAGCCTTGGTAAGCCAAGCTGAAGGTGCTCAGAAACTCACAGAGCTACTCAAGAACAGCTCTGTCAAAACATCATCTGAAGTCTCAAGAATTTATGTAGCGGCTATTGATGCTCTGGGTAAAAGTCAGTTACCAAATGCTCACATCCCCCTACTTGAAGCGTTAAACTCTGATAACGCACTGCTGCGCCAGAGTGCTGCGGAAGCGTTAGCCAATCTAAAAGCGGTAGAAGCGGTACCGGCCTTAATAGCTGCATTACAGGATACCAACGCTTGGGTTCGCCGTGGGGCTGCTTATGCATTGGGGCATATCGGCAGCTTTCAAGCTATTGAAGCGCTGGTACAGTGCTTGTATGATAACCAGGTTATTGTGCGCCGCAGCGCGGCCTATGCCTTAGGGGCATTGCGGGCCCAGTCAGCTCTGCCACAGCTAAAAATATCGCTAACCGACCAAGATCCAATTACCCGAAGAAACGCAACCTGGGCTATCGGTCGCTTGGGTACACCCGAGGCGACGGCTGCACTGCAAAAAATTTTAAATGACCCGCAAAGCGACGCGGAAGCCAAAGCAACGGCAGGTCAGGCCATTGAAATTATTACAAAGCCGCGTTGGCTTCAACTTTTGCTTGGCGTCAAAGGACGATTGCACCAGTAAATTTTTCCCATCCTCATCCTACAACAATTCGTGTTAAAATAAAAAAAAACGATTTTGCCGAAAAGGTCGCCAATAAAATTTTTAATCTGGG
>JAGRBY010001410.1 GCA_020433835.1 Anaerolineae bacterium
TCCCCCAACCCCACAAGTTGTAGCGACTCAACCGCGCGCTGATGACGCTCGCGCCCACTGATACCGGCGTAGATCAGCGGCAGTTCCACGTTGGCCAGCGCCGACGTACGCGAGAGCAGATTGAAGCTCTGAAAGACGAATCCGATCTTCTTGCTGCGGATCGCCGCCAGTTGATCGTCCTGCAAACGGCTCACATCGGTGCCGTCGAGTCGATAGACGCCGGCCGAGGGGACATCGAGACAACCGACAATGTTCATCAGCGTCGATTTGCCGCTGCCGCTCGGCCCCATGATGGCCACCATTTCGCCAGGCATAATGTCCAGATTGGTGCCACGCAACGCCTTGACTTCCATCTCACCCATCTGGTAGGTCTTGGTCAGCCCACGCGCTTGCACCACCGGCACTGGGCCTTCGTCTTTGACGCCGTTGCCGTTGGCGCCGTTCTTAGAGAAGAGTTGTTTGAACATCAATTCCCCCCAAACAACGCGCCACGAAGTTGATCCTCTGTCGACGTGCGGATCAGGGCGACCTCGTCGCTGTCGGCCAGCCCAGCCACAACCTGGCTAAAGCGATCATTGCGCAGGCCCAGTTCGATCTCC
>JAGRBY010001411.1 GCA_020433835.1 Anaerolineae bacterium
ATCGGGAATGAGGTCGCCGTCGGGCGTGTAGAGATAGTCGAAAGCGGCGGGAGAGTTTGTAGAGTTTGTAGAGTTATTAGAGTTAATGGAGTTGGTAGAGTTTGGATGGTTGGGTTCAGGAGTTGAAGCGGATTTGTTTGAAGAGTCGCCGGTTTCTTTGAGAGAGGTTGTGAAGATGGGGAGGGCGTTGCCGCCGGTGGCTTCGATTTGGTTGATCAGGGCATCGATAAAATGGGTGTTGCCGCTGAGCCAGTGGCTGCGATAGAAAAGAATGGCGATGGTGGGGCGGCTGCGATTAGACGTGGCGATCCAGTTGGGTAGGGATTGGAGATTGGAGATTGGAGACTGGAGACTAGTAATTGGTAATTGGTATTTGGAGTCTTGCTGAGCTAATTGTTTAAGCGCTGTATTATCTAACTTCTTATAGATACCGTGTCGGGGCTGTTCGGTGGGCTGTTCGAAGCCCCAGCCGCCGGCCAGGAGGTGATCGGCCAGGAAGGTGAGCATGTGGCGCAGGTTGTCGATGCCGCCGTAATGGACGTAGCGATAAACGTCGTCAATGACCGGTACGGGAACGGTGCTGTGGGCGGTTAGTTCGG
>JAGRBY010001412.1 GCA_020433835.1 Anaerolineae bacterium
AGGTCTGTAAGCGCTCACAATCGGATATTTTGCCGAGCACCACTAAAATGTCGTTTTCATTGATGATCTCATTTGCGCGAGGAGAAACAACAACATCATTGCCGCGTTTAATGGCAATCACCGAAATTCCATAGCGGGCGCGGACCTCTGACTCCACCAGCGACTTGCCGATTAACTGCTCCGGCGCGACAATTTCCACCACCCCTGTATCGTGGCTGAGTTCCAAAAAGTCCACAAAATCGATGGCCGCTAATCGCCGAGCCAGGCGTACGCCGGCCTCGTGTTCGGGCAAAATCACTTCATCGGCCCCGACGCGCTGCAATATTTCCTGCTGGGTGACGGTACGGGCTTTGCTAATCACCCGGCGCACGCCCAATTTGCGCAGATTAACCGTAGCCAACAAATTCGCCTCAAACACGGAGCCGGTGCAGATGATGCCCGTGTCGAACGATTCGGCCCCCACCTCGCGTAGGGCGTCGATATCGGTCGCATCCATTTGAACCACGTGCGGCAGTAAATGGGCCACTTGTTGGACCCGCTTTTTGTCTAAGTCGATGGCCAGGACTTGGTGGTTATAGGCCGTCAAGGCCATGGCCAG
>JAGRBY010001413.1 GCA_020433835.1 Anaerolineae bacterium
GGATCCGTTTGCCTTCCACCCTGTAACCAAGAGAAATCTGTCAGGTCTGGGCGGCCGCGTCATTTCTTTGTGGCCGGCGGGCCTTTGGCCGAAGCCTGCGCGGCTGTGGCGGCGGGCTGTGTGGTACCGGCCGGGAAACGGCGAAGCTGGTTGCCCTGGCGCGTGGCGAGATGTTATAATGCGGTTAGTTCTGGGGGCGTGGTGGTGGACGAGCCACATCTCCCCAAAGCTTGAAATCCAGGTGGAAGGGTTCCCGGCAGATGCGGCTTCGTTCAACTCAGGATTATACGGCGGCTCCGAAGACTCCGCGCCGTATGAATCCTTACTTCGTTCAAGTAGAAGCGCTGCCGTCAGATGCGGCTTCGTTCAACTCAGGATTATACGGCGGCTCCGAAGACTCCGCGCCGTATGAATCCTTACTTCGTTGGACGGCTTGATTCAGAGAATCCATATCATTTAATGAGATAATCAGGCGGTGGCAGGTTCCTCAGTTGTATAGTCGGTATGTTTTCTAATGACATTATCCACGCTTTAGCGAGACGATGAAAGCCATCTAGCACATCGCCATCTGGCGTTAGAAGTATTGGAAAGGTAA
>JAGRBY010001414.1 GCA_020433835.1 Anaerolineae bacterium
CTGCACGCGGAAGTCCGACGTGGGCGGCCCGGGGCGAACCTGCACGTTTTCGGGGCGAATCAGCACGTCGACCGGGCCGTCCTGCGCGGTTTGGAGATAGAGCTCGCCCAGTTCGCACGTCACGTGGTAGCCGCGCGCCTCGCCGGGGAGAAAGTTGGCGTCGCCCACGAACTCGGCCACGGCACGGGTGGCCGGCTGGTGGTAAAGTTGCTGCGGTCCGGCCACCTGTTCCACTTTGCCGTGGAGCATGACCGCGATGCTGTCCACCAGGCTGAGGGCTTCTTCCTGGTCGTGGGTGACGAAGACGGCTGTCGCGCCCGCGGCCTTGAGGATGGCGCGCACCTCGGCGCGCACACGCACGCGCAGCCCCGCGTCCAGGTTGCTGAACGGCTCGTCCAGCAGCACCAGATCCGGTTCGGGCGCGAGGGCGCGGGCCAGCGCCACACGTTGCTGTTGGCCGCCGCTCAAGTCGTGGGGCATGCGCGCGCCCAGTCCCTCCAGGCCGACCAGCGCCAGCACATCGCCCACGCGCCGGTTGGCGTCACCGGCGTAGTGGTGCAGGCCGAAACGCACGTTGTCGGCCACGGACATGT
>JAGRBY010001415.1 GCA_020433835.1 Anaerolineae bacterium
AACGTCTGCTGGTAGGTTCGGTAAATATCGACCAGCGATTCGTCTACATCGTCGGGGGTGAGTAGCTGCCCTTTGGCGGCGGAGATAGCCTCAAGCTGGCGGTTAAGATCGCGGCTGCTCACGTCCGGGTAGTGCCGCTTGAGTAACGACTGCCGCTCCTGTTCGCTGCTAATGGCAAAATTGGGCGGCAGGTCGAGGTGCGTATCGGCTTCGCGCAGCAGCATAGCCCCAAAGGCGTGAAAGGTTTTGATGACCACCCGCTCGGCTGCATCTGCGCCCAGTAGGTCCTTTAGGCGGGATGCCATTTCTTCGGCGGCTTTGTTGGTGAAGGTGATGGCCAGGATGGCGTCCGGCGCTGCGCCTTGCTCATCGATGAGCCGGGCGATGCGGTAGGTGAGAGTCCGCGTTTTGCCGGTGCCCGGCCCGGCCACGATTATCAGCCGGGCAGCCGAAGCTAATACCGCCGCCTGCTGTTCGGGGTTGAGACCGGCCAAGAACCGGCTCGATGGTTCAGGTGTGGCGCTCTCAACCATCGAAGGCTCACTGATATCAGGGGTAGTAGCTCCGGCAGCGGTCTCGGCATTCCGGTCTGT
>JAGRBY010001416.1 GCA_020433835.1 Anaerolineae bacterium
TGATTTCGAGCGCGTGCTAAATGCCTATTACCCCACCACTACCGACATCAAACTAACCCAAACCTGGCGCAGCGTCCTCCGGCTGGTCTCAGCCGCCCGCTACCATTCGCGCTTCTACCGCTTCCCTGTGGAACTCCGCGCCCTTCATCGTTTAATAGCCTACCAACGTCCCGAAACGTCGGGATTTTAAGAGAATAGAGAATAGAGAATAGAGACTGGTAATTAGAGATTGGGGACTCGTATTTAATCTCCAGTCTCCAGTCTCCAATTACCAATTACCATTTACCACATGCTCTCAAAACGCAAACAAAAATTTAGCCACACTACTCCCACTCCGGTCGATATATTGACCGGCTACGCCCACTGGGCAGAAAGCTATCAAGCCGCCCCTCACAACCCGCTGATGGAGGTCGAGCAGCAGGCTATGCTGAGCCTAATGCCGGTTGACCTGCGCGATTATACCTGCCTGGACGTCGCCTGCGGCAGTGGGCGCTATATGCTGCTGCTGCAAGCTCGGCGAGCCGGGCAAGTGGTCGGCGTCGATTATTCTGCCGATATGCTGGCTCAAGCCAAAAAAGTAGACCTGGGTGGCC